>CAYMTB010000106.1:0-11566 GCA_964393225.1 uncultured Syntrophorhabdaceae bacterium | reverse complement strand
TGTTTTGAACTCTGGTAAGAACTCTGGTTATTTTATATTAATCATTTGATTATTGTTTTTTGGTACTTTTATTCAGATAACTTGTTGATTTAGAATATCATTTCAGATTTGATTAACAGATTAATGTATTTTCCTAAACTTTATAAAAAATAAAACATAATTTAAAATAATAAAAAAAGATTCAAAATTTCATTAATCTTTTTAATCAAAGTAGATATCTGGTTCTTAAATGGCGTTCTATCTGATTAACATTTAGCAACATTGATTAATTTACTTATATATTTTTTGTGAAGGAAGGAAGTGAACTTCAGAAATATTATTTTTTTTACAAGCAATCACTGCTTACAACAAGATTCGATACAGAGAGAAGAGAGAAGATTTATATCAAAATATTTATATATAGAGAAAAGATAAGGTTTCTACTGAATTATAACGGCAACGCAATTCAAGGTTCCTCAAGGGTTCTCTATTAGAATTCAATACTGCGGCAATAATATGTAACATACTTGAAACAATATTATTCCTATGAACACCTCTGGACAGGTTAAAGGATACTTTAAGGGACTTACGGGGAGCGCAGGCATGACAGATGATTAAGAAAAGTCAGGGAAGAAAAGAGGGGTGGAGGGGGTGATAACAGCTTCCTCCTATATCATATTTTGCTATTTATATCTGCACTATACCATGTAATTAATTAATGGGCGCCATAATTGCCTTCGCTAATTCTCCTGATGATATCTGACGCCCTGGTTATCGAAATATCCGGATAGAAGATATCCGGTTTAATTTTATTGCTGTTACGGGAAACACCATCAGGCAGACGGATCGCCAAGGTTGTCAACCAAAATTTGCCACCGTTAGAAAGGGGAAAAATTGTTTGTGATACAAATTTACCAAAACTTGGCTCTCCTACTAAATGGGTGAGATGATAATGTTGCAAAATTCCGGCAAGGATTTCTGCAGAGCTGGCGGTGCGGCGGTCGATGAGCACCCAGATAGGGCTGTGTAGTTTTTCTCCTGGCGGAGCCCGATATGTTCGAACCATGCCCTCGCGATTGTACGTACTTACCAATGGAAGGCCAGAAGAAACAAACATCCCAGCGATTTCTATGGCCTCATATAAATCTCCGCCTGAACATCCCCGTAAATCAAATATCACCCGTGTTCCGGCATTTCTAACCACCGTTTTATATAAGGCATATAGTTTGGGTGCCGTGTCGTGGGCAACAAAGTCCCGTATTTGCACGACAAGATCGGTACCCACGCGTCGATATGTGATAGACGATGGCTGCAATGAAGAAGGTTTGACCAGGTAGACCACCTCCTTGTGACTCGACAGGTTGAAAATGGTTAGATTTAAGCTACTTTTCCGAATGGCCTTATCCAACTGTGCAGAAACTTCAGCAAGATCATCAGTATTGATTTTTTTGCCGTTGATTGCCCGCAAAGCAACAATCTCCGGTATTCCTGCCTGATCCGCTGGCCCGCCTGTGTCTGGCCGCATCCATAACATTGATTTATAGGGAAAAACTTCAATACCTAAATGCACAGACAGGGGGGCTTTGCTTGACAGCGAAGATGGCGGGATATATTTGGCATAGGGATCTATTGCCCGCAAATCCACCTCCAAATGCGCGGTGCCCAATGCTGCAAGGAGTGCGGGAGATGGTAGAAATAAGGCCTCCTTTGAAATAAAACCGCGTATCTCTTCGACAGGAATGCTGGCATATGCCAATAACCCAAAAAAAGTCATTGGCACTAATAAGGATATAATAGCGCTCGATTTCAAAAACGAACCAAAATTAGTTGGTAGCATTGGAAAGGGTTTGATAATATTCAAGCAGACTCCTGTATTCCACGTCCAGGCGGTCCCGCTCCTGTTTGAGCGCTTGGTAACGACCGGGATTGGAGTCGCTTCCACCGGCCTGATCCAAATTACGAATCGCAGATTGCAGAGATTTCGTTCGGATCCTCTGATTCTCGATTCTACGCTGGAGCGTAGCCATTTCAACCTTTTGCTTATCAGATTTAGCGGTCAGCAAGCTTACATTGGACTCCAGTTTAGAAATGTCCTGTTCCATGATAGCTAAACGATCCTGTTCCGAGGCCAACAGAAGGTCGTGCGCCCGAACCTCCATGTCAAGAGATTTGGATTCTTCCTTCAAACCCTGATTAAGGCTCTGCTGATTAGATAGATCTTCCTGGCTTTTTTGAATACGGGCATCATAGGTTCCGCCGAAGATCCCTTGCAAGCCCCCTATAAAACCACCCTCCCTGGGATTTTGAGATGTTGCGCAGGCGGTCAGGGTAAGCAACACCATGAAAGCAATTACGAGTCTTCCGCGCATAGCTATCTCCTCACATTGAGTAATTCCTTAAGTTGTGCCATTTGTACATTGGCGTTCTTATCCAGCATCGCTATATTATTCTTTAGCGTGCCTATCTCCTGATCGAGTTTTGCCACATTCGTCTGGTTTTGCAGATTTACAAGAGTCTTCTGATACTCATCCAGTTTAGCCAACTCAATGTTTTTACTGTCTATGCGTGTATTTGCCTCACTAATCAACGCGGTAATCTCATCCTGCTTATCTTTCAACGCGGTTGCCTGCGCTTCACCTTTGCTGTAACGGGACTTGAGGACGGAGATTTCTTCTTGCAAGGCAGTGATCTTAGTCGTCATTTGCTCGTTATAGTCTCCAAGTTCTTTGTTATTTTCTGCAACAACCCGGATCTGTTCATTCAACTGGTCCTCCTGTTGTACATATTCCTGTTTTTTATCTGCAACTGCACTACCCGCCACGTAGCCGGCACCGGCTCCAACCGCCGCCCCTGCAGCCGCCCCCCATGCAGCTCCTTGCTTACCACCAAATATGGCCCCAGCAATTGCCCCCACGCCTGCACCGATGGCCGCCCCAAAGGCTGTTCCCTCTGCCTTGGTCTTGCCGGAATCGGTGGTTGCACATGCTGAAAACATTACCAATACGACGCCGAGGACTACCAATTTTTGAAATAAATGTTTCATGCATCCTCCTTATGATTTGATATTTTGTAGGTATCAATCTACAAAATTTGTAAAACGGTTCTTAAAATTTGACAATATCTTCGGCGGATCGGGTTCAGTACCGCTTCGCACCGCATTCACATGTTCCGTAAGCAGGTCGGACACAATCTTTTCTCTGGGTGTCAGGTCTCCGTTTCGGACTACACCCAGGGCATAAGAAATCTGTTCCGGCGTATAACGGCCCAGATCAAGGATTTTACTAATATAGGCCATTAAATATTTATCTCTCGTTTTTTTTGCAGAGCTAATCGTACTTTCTGCAGACGCCACCTGGTCTTGATAACGAGGAGAGATATCCAGCAGTTTTTTTGCTGCTAGCAGAACGTTATCCAACTTAGGCAGTTTACTAATCGTCACGGAAAGATCGGTACCCTGCCGGAGTGTTTCCAATGCAACAACGCGGGCTATCTCACGCGTCCCTCCAGTTTGGTTATTTTTCGGCCCATCAGGTTTGTTTTTATGGAAAATGAGATAGCCAAAAATAACAACTAATAGCACAACAGCACCTGCTATGGCAATCTTAAGCATTGTGTGTGGTTTAGTAGACGTAGGTTTTGTTTCCTGGAGCGTTTCGGGCTCTTTGGTATCCGGCTTTTTTTTTAATGGCTGAACCCCACCATTTATATCAACCGTCTTTGGCTCTTTAACAAGTTTTTCGTCGGGGGGGTTCACTTCTTTCTTTTTGCGGACAGCAAATGTTATGGTCTGAGGATCACCCCATACGCCTCGTACGTCTGCACTGCGAACATTTAGGCCGTGCTCCCCTTCCTTAAACTGGCTTACGTCTATCGATGCCGTTATATCCACTCGGGAGGACTCAAAGACATCGCCTATTGCCTTCATGGGGTTGCCGTTTCCGTGGCCAGGATCATTGCTGACCCACCATTCGGCTTTCTCGACGACCAGCCCACTTTCACTCTCGGCAATAGCATTGATCGTAACACCCGCCTTGCCGACGCTCCTTACTGCTAACCCCTTAATGCTTGGCCCGGGCAAAGTCGGTTGAGGCTGGGCAGTATCCGCAGCCATTAGTTTTCCGCAAAAAGGACAATATGCTACAGGACCAAATAGCTGTGAACCGCAGTTTAGGCACCTATCTGGTTTCTCTTTATTCATTCGTTATCGTGTTGTGTCGTAAAACTTTCCAAGAATAGCATGATCAATTCTGTGCAGTGGCTTATGCATTGCCCTTACTTATATCTTGACACCACACTGCGGACAAAACTTGGGGCTCCCTTCTATCGGCTTGTCGCAACCCGCGCATCTCTTAAATAACGGATTACCGCATTCAGGACAAAACTTGGGACTCCCTTTAATTGGTTTACCACAACTCAGACAACTATACGCGCTCAAAAACATATAGCCACAGTTTGGGCAAAATTTGACACCCTCCATCGCCGAACTGCCACACGCAGGACACCTCTGCTGTTGCCCACCTATGCCAAGCCCTTCTGGGTATGGTTGCCCGAGTTTCTCGTTGTTCGGCGTAAATGTCCAACCTGTTTCCAGTACCTCTCGCCGTAAAACTCGCTTGGGCTTGATTTCTTTAACGTTCACCTCATAAACATACACATCAGAGGTTGAGCCAGGAATTTCGAAAGTCCAATCTCGTAAAATATCACCAGCTGTTCGTACCAGACGTTCGGAGATTCCCTGTCCCAACTTGGCCTCCAATCGCCGAGACCATTCTGTAACGAGATTCTCGCACATTAAAGTTGGGAGAGACTTACGGTCCTTATCTTCACCGTCAATCTTAAAGGTTGCGATGGTATAAACCTTGGTTGCATAGTACTCAAGCAGGGCCACCCAAAGTGCAAGCTGATCCGGGGAAGTCAATCGCTCAAGATCTCCGTCAATCTGCTCCACAATAATTGGCCGATATGCTTCTGGTATCCCAACAAGACGAAGCTTCTTTTCGTCACCAATCGTTTGGGTCCTACCACGCTTTGTCACACTATAAAGACCAGCATCGTCACCTTTTTCAGTCCTTTTGAGTACGCCTATCGCAACAGCCTGCACTAATAGCTTAAAATCCTCGACACGAGAATACAACTCATCCAGCGTCAACTCGCGAGCATGAACAAACGTACTGGTCCGACGATGGGTATGAACCGGAATTTTATCTTCGCTTCGATAGCTGACATACCATTGGTCTAGAGCTTTTAGAGATGGCAACGGCAGGCCTGAAAGCTCCGTATAGCATACCACTTTCCCCGGCGTGTCAATTTCAACAAAACCTATTTCCTTTTCCGTCATCATGGTCATTGTTGGCAAACGCTTCGTTAGTAAAGATTTGTATTTAGTCTCAAACTTTCTTGCGTCCTTTACGCCGATTAAACATTTGTACTGATCGTTAGGATTTTGTGGCCTTAGATAGTGTTCTAACTTTGCAGACACCCACGGCATTGCCCGCTGCAAAAAATCAGTAAACAACTGCGAAAGGTTCGGGTGCTTGTCCAAAGCAGTAAAAAGAGGATTATCTTCGTCGGCCTTGGAATCCGCTCCGATAAGGCTGAGAGCACGATTGCGCAGCTTACCTAAAAGTTCAGCGCGCCCTTCGTCATCTCTTAGTAAGGTAAACAGTTGCTGTGTGCCACCAAAATCTTGAAAGGCTTCTTCGGCCCATTGGCGTGCTTGGGCCCGAGGAAGCAATTCCAGTTCATCAATTTTACTCTTTGGCGCTTGCAGCACAAAGTACATAGCATGGCCCTGTTTCATGGCTTCCTCGGTACGTTCAATCTGATCCTCAGCATCAGTAATGATGGACTTCACCAGGTTTCTCCCCGCCACCAGATCACCAATAAACCCTCCCCAGACGGGATTGCCGTCGGTATCCACCCCTTGTTGCTTGCCCAGAGATTCGGAAAGGGTGTGTGCCAGTACCGCCGTTTCGCGGCTTGCTACAGCATAGAGGTGATAACGTACATACATCTTAACCGATTCTGAAATCTGCTTGAGCTTCATCTCAGACTGACCCTGAGCGCCAATTAACTTGCCGATGGCCTGAAGAAGATGTTCCTGGAGGCTCGTAGTTTCAATGTTCCGGAGAAAACCGCTGAGATCAGAGAACCACTTAGCATTCTCTTCAAGTATTTTGACAACTCCGGTGTTCGGGTTCTCCAACCTATCTTTGATGCGATGGATAAGCTCGATGGTGTAATCGAGACCACCACGCTCTTTATTGTCAACACGTTCCCACAGTCCTCTTATTAACCCATGCTCACGCTGGGGGTCAAGCAGCTCGTTCAGTTTTTCATCCATCCTTTTAATAATAGCATCCTCATGTAGACCGCTGCCGGATTCTACTCCCTTAAAAGTGTCGTGATTAATATTGGTGATAACCTCCATTATTTTAGTAGGCCATTCTTTGTAATTTCCGCCTATACGGATTTCTTCAAAATGATCAACAATCCGTTTCTCGATGTCATCTAACTTGGAAACACCATTGACCCGCAGGAGTTCTGTAATCAGCGGAAAAGTGGTGCGCTCACAGCCCTTTCGGTATATATCATTCCGAGTCACAAAGTCGTAATTAATAATCTCGTTGTCAACACCAAGGTCCATCCGTTTTGCGAGAAGTTCGTCGCGTTCACCTTCAGTGGGGGTGTTAGCCTTGGGATCGTCCGCTGTCACACCAAAAAATGCCTTGAGCATGCCGTTGACCTGACGGAATAGTACCACATTCTTCTTCTGCTCCAGATGGGTATCGATGGTTGCCTGACCAAACGATGAATATCCACGAGAGAAGGTAAACTTCATGTCACCGTATGTATCGATCGGCAACGGCATCTCATATGGGACAATCTTGTACTGATTCTGGTTAACCGAAATGGAGCGCTTCCTGTTCGCAAATTCTGCAGTCGAAAAATCCTCGAACAAGGAATCAGCTATCATATCGTAAATGTCCTTTATATCACTTGTCTTTGCTCCAGCCAAGTTAGCCGTATCGACAAGGTAGACATCGCTGTAAGGTGAATTTGACATGTCGCGAGGAAGTTCGCCTGCCGCCCATTGCTTAATATAACGCGATCCTTGGCGCATGCTGGTTTCTAATTCCATCAAGGCAGCATAGGTATTTGCCTCTGTACGAGTCAACCCCGCCCCCTTGAAGCCTGAAGGCAAAATGAGCACCAAGTTGGTCGTCACACCTTGGCTAGCCGCATCCTTACCTATCCAACTAGAAAGATATCCCAAATCTAAGAAGCTGCCAGAACCAGTTCCACCTGCTGTCGACGCAACAACGACTATTTTAAGTGCGCCCGTCTGCACTTTCAGCCCCAATCTTTTCTGAGCGGAATCCGATTGAACGTTATCCAGCAATGAGTCGGATTTGGAACGAATAGCGTTCTTTATCTCCTGATATTTGTCAAAGAAATACAACCTAGAAATAGAACGGATTTGCCCAGCTCCTTTTTCTGGATCAATGTTAAGCTCATTAATTGTTTTCCGAGACAATGGAAACCACTCTTTAACCAATGGATAACAATCAAGGGCCTCTTCGCTTTTCGTATAGTCACTAAGATCCAGTTTCTTGACAAGTCTTTCCGATTCCTTGAAACGAACCTTGTTAGCCAATATGTCACTCTTTTGAGCCTTTCCCTGTTCAGTGTTGGTACTGGCATCCAAGTCAATCTGGAGGAACTCTGCAAAAGGAAACTCGGTCAAATTCTCAAGCCGAACCGAATTTCCTGTTCCTGCACCCCATAAGATGTTCAGAATCCGCCTGCGAATTCGCCAAAGCACCTCGGCCCCTGCTCCCCCCAAAGCAATAAAGAGAGTGGGTATTACTTCGGTAAGCGTAACCTCTTTTTTTTTGTCAATTTTTATTTCTTCTGGCATTTTCAAACCTCCTAAACCGTTCGTGGTTATGACTTATTTCTTGGATGCTGCCACAAATGTAAGTACAAAGCAAATAAGCGAAAGGGTAGACAACACTACAACAACCGGCATCGAATAGAATGTTATAGCTTCTCTTGGTGAGAGCAGATAAGTCCTTAATACCATAAAATAACAACCAAGTGTTGCTAAAAAAAACAAACCTCCAAAAAGCCACCAGCCAGCAAGCCCGGCATTATTTGGAGATCGCTTCATGCTCGGCCCAACCAGATAATTTACAAAGGCCATGCGTATAAAAAAGAACACTATCGCTAACACCAGCAACGTACCTACACCTATCATAGTGTCTTTGGACGAAGGTCCAATCAGTTGCTCAATACTTCCTGGTACTGGAGCCCGAGCGCCTCCTGGTTGAGACGTATCTGACGGAGAATTGATTGGTGGTAATACTGGTACTGTTTTGTCGGCCATGGCTACCTCTCCTTTATTCTTTAATTAGCAACACACAAATAACACAAGCGCTACATCACTCTCGCATTGTAATTTTTTCCTTTATCTAAAATAGGAACTGCTTTCCCGAATCCGCGTTTGATTACACCTACTCGTTCTCCCTGGGAATTTTTGATCACTGCCTCACAAAAAGGACGTAATCCGTAGGATTTCTGCATACCGTCAACAGATACCCGGTAGATTTTTTCACGGCGCAGGGCAATTATCCCAGCAATAGCTGTCCCAACGATCGCCAGCATCAACAGGCCAATCACGATGATTGGCCAACTTGGATATACAACCTGAATAAGCAGTGGCTGCACCGTCACGGAACTTTTGGCAGACGCTCCCGGGACAAATATAGCAGGCAAAGGATCATTTGGAAAAAGTTCCGACATTGATCTAACAAAATCTCTGGAAATTTCCAGTTGTTGGTCTTTTAGTTCGAACCAGATTATTCCATTCGACCGATATCCGGAACCTAATACGACTTCCGGACTCCACGAAGAAGGGATAGGTGGAACACTGATTGTTACGTTGACATCCGACGATAGACCGCCAGCGGGAACATTGGAAATTCTATCTGTAGAAAGCTGTGAGGTAATGCCCTCTTTGCCGCCTTTGAATCCAAAAGTCATACCGACACTTGCTGAACGAATATCATAAGGAAAGAAATCGTTGCGAAATTGTCCGGTGATTGTTGCGACTTCCGGCTTGCTCGCAGCATCAAAACTTAAAACCAACGTCTTGCCGTCAGGACAGGACGCCTTAAGATTATCGCTCCCCTTAATACTCTTAGGGATAAAAGTCAGCGCCTCGGCATTCAGCGGTTTAAGTCTGGCAGCTTGTTTACCAAAAGGTGCATTTTTTGAAAGCATCTGCTGAAGAAGTTTGTCTGCGGGGTCGCCGTAGGCCAAAGCATAAATCATTAAGCCATTGGCGCGGAAGTTCGACCGTGCGTGACTCTGTACTTTCATCGCGTATGGAAAGGCGACAATTCGCTTAATATCGCCTGCTTCTTGAAGGAAATGGTAGAACTCTTTATTCTTTTTTACAGTTTCAGAGCTATTGTCGGGACTGTTCTTGTTATTGGTTACAATCCATAGCACACAAGACTGCCCTGGGGAAAAATCTTTGATCGCTCCGACAATAGCTTCCTGAAAATCAGTATCGGCATAGGTTGCCTTGCCCGACTTACGGGCAGGCTCAATAGACCGAATTGCCCCGTTAATTTTGTCTTTGTCGTCTCCCTTGTAGTGCAATATTGGAGACTTGTTGTTGCCTAAACTTTGATTGAAGCTTGCAATTATCTGTTGTTCGCCACCATATTTACGGATGCGATCGGAAAGTTCAACTACAACATCTTTTAACCGTGAACCCGGATCGTCATAGAAAGGTAACATCCAGCCTGAATTCTGCACCAGAAATACTTGTGGGACAGAAGAAGCAGCCCACAGCAGCGTACTGCAAAGCAAAACAACCACAACGACAATCAAAGATTGAATTGCTCTAAATTTACTGGACATTATCCCTCCACTGATTCAAGCGGCCAACAGTAACAGTCGTTCTTTTCCGGAAAATAAACAAACAATGATTTACCGTAAACGAAGGTCGATATTTCAGGTAAATGTGATAGTTCAACTCGGAATAAGCTCCCGCTAACCCAATTATGAGCCCCCGCAACTCCTTCTGCATACAAGGCTCTTTCCGATACACTAGAACCTTCTAAAACAAGACGAACGAAAGTTGTTATTTTTAGGTTACGATTGAAAAATAGATCAGTAAATACACCTAATTCATCGCGGCCTTCCCATGGTATCGCCTTAGCAACCAAGGATAGACCTTTTTCGCCAAATTGAAGCAATGGAAACCTCAATTCCTTTTGTTCATCGATTCTCGGGTTACGCTTGTGAATATCGTCCCAATAGTCATCACTCCAAGAAAAACTTGCTCTACCTGTTGTCACAAACTGCCCACACTCAACATTTTCAGAGTCGATGTGTTCATCTCCATCCAATTTGATAATCTTGTTAACGATCCCATCTCGCACCGAAGAATCACGATCCTCGCAGAGCTGCCAGAACCCCGAACGGGCGCCGGTTTTCCGATAAGGTGGTCCCAACTCAATGAGTGCCATCGCCGGATAAGCATCTCCTTCCCAAGACCTGAACTCCCAACTTACTCCGTCAGATGAATCGGCACTGAAAGCGCGAATATACCCACCGCGACACGGCCAATAGGCTATCTGTTTACCTTCATCTATCACGGGAATACCCATACTGGCAGCCTGGTCCGGGCGGATACATAATAGCGAAAGTGCTGTGGTTGGATCGGAAGCTGAAGAACACTCTGACCAAAACGATTCGCCGTCCTTTCTGCTCACCATCACAAAACTGTCGCCACGCATAACAGGTGCCAGTACATGTTTCCCAAGCCGGATAGCACCGCCAACCGACCGACCCTCCGCACGGTCAACCCCAATACTGCTTGTAGCCCAATCGATGGTTATCCATGCAGGACCTTTATCAGTCGGAATACACAGGCCTGCCTCCGAAGAATCAACCGCAAGAGACCATGACCAAACAGGTAGAGTGTCTTCGCCAGCATTCCCGTTCAGCATCTCCCATTTTTTTTTATCGCCTGGTCGAAATACCCAAAGTTGCCCGTTATCCCTCTGCAAGGCCAACAACAAGCGCTGTCGTGCCTCCATCCTAATGGAAGCAAATGAAAAATGGCCATCACGAGAAGGCAAGGGAAAAGGAGTAGCTTTTCTATCACGCTCCCCTGCTTCATGTTTGGATGAAGATTCAATCACAAATAATTTCAAGCCGCTCCCTGTACCATAAGGCGGAAGCCATAGATCAGCGGCGTTATCATGTGGTTCCAATAATTTGGAGCCACAATATGGGCAATACTGAAAATCTGATGGGAAAACACTCTGTTCACAGGGCGCCCCTGTAATAGTGTGATTTTTGGCCCCTATTAACATACCGAGCGAAGCAATTGGCTCGGTCTCGCACGTTCGTCCAAAGACACTTTGGATTTTGAATGTTTTTGAACTATCGACTTGTTCCCATGACGAATCTTTGAACGTCCATAATATCAATAGTTATTCCTCAAAATAGCAATAAGATTTGAATTGACAATAGAAATAAATAACTTAATCCCCCTATCCTGCGA
>CAYMTB010000105.1:0-11600 GCA_964393225.1 uncultured Syntrophorhabdaceae bacterium | reverse complement strand
CCTTTTAACTCTTTGTAGCAAAGGACATCGATGAGGTGATCAAAGCTTTTAACCTGCCGGTCATTAATGATCCTCATTGTATTAAAATCTTCCCAATTCCATGATTCTGCTTCATCAAGGCTGCACGCCCTGACCTTACCGCTTTCAGCATCGATTAACTTAAGACTGATAGTAAGTTCATCTTTTGTCTTTGTGCTTTTTTCAGACAAAGGTTTTAATATTTCCTCCATTCCTTGAAAGTAAGCAGCGATGGAATCTTGAGAACCGTTTTTTCCGCCCTTTTTATGTTCAGAGTTTGTCATGTAAAATCTCCTTTAATAAAATACTTCATTCTATTAAGAACCCTTATCGCAGGAAGCACGAGTATGGGGATTTATGTCATAAACCGCATGCTGCCGATTTGCCCGATCTTTCACCTTCTGCTGACATGTTTTGTATTGTAGGTCTTTAACCGCAAAGCGGACAGTCAGGATTTTTATTCATCTCAATCAGGTGAAAACGCCCCTGCAATGCATAATACACCAAATACTTACCGATCAGAGATTCACCAATGCCAATGGCAAGTTTCAGTGCCTCCGTGGCCTGCATAATGCCTATTAATCCCGGGACGACCCCCAGGACACCTATCTGGCTTCAGGTAGGTACAAGATTTGCCGGCGGCGGAGTGGGGAAAAGGCACCTCAGACACGGCCCGCCTCCTTTTGGATGAAAGACACTCATCTGCCCTTCAAACTGAACAGCCCCACCATATATGTAAGGCTTACCAGCAAAAAAGCAGGCATCATTGAGGAGATATTTTGTCTCCACATTGTCGACGGCATCGATGACAATATCGTAATCCCTGATAATTCCGAGGATGTTTTCAGCGGATAAACGCTTATTATAAACAACAACATTCACATCAGGGTTCAACCTGCGAATCGCCCTTCCGGCTGACTCCACCTTCGGTTTACCCACATCATCCACCCCGTGGAATATCTGACGGTTAAGGTTCGATATATCCACTGTGTCAAAATCAGCAATACCCAGAGTGCCTACACCGCTTGCGGCGAGATAAAGGCCGGCCGGTGACCCGAGACCGCCCGCCCCCACGAGGAGCATCTTTGATTTTAGAAGACGAAGCTGTCCTTCTTCACCGACTTGATCGAGGAGTATCTGCCTGCTGTATCGGTTAAGCTGCTCAAAGGTGAATTCGCTCTCCTTCTTCATGGGGTAGCCTGCATCCATCCAGGCAGCAAAACCCCCTTTGATGGAGAAGGCGTTTCCGTACCCTGTCTGTACGAGTCTCCGGGCAGCATCAAGGGAACGGTTTCCGGATGTGCAGCAAATAACAACCGGGGTGTCTTTAGAAACCAAAAGGACGGATGTCTTTTCCTCAATGTTGCCTGCAGGGATAAATTGTGACCCCTCAATGTATCCGAGCTGAGTCTCCCATTCGGGCCTGATGTCTATGAGGAGGGTATCTTTTCTTTTTTCGAGAAGGTCTTTGGCTGCTTCCGGTAAGATTTCCGGGGTGTTATTAGCGGACATCTACATACCGTTCCTTTTTGTGTCCAGGATAATAAAAATCCCGATCTGGGCAAACAGGTTAGGCAGTAACCATACTTTCCTGCGTGTTCCTAAAAAAACAGACTTTTCAACGGCGATGCCTTGTTTTCTGCAGTATTCAATGAAATCGACGATACTGAGAAAATGGAGGTTCGGCGTATCGTACCATTCATAGGGAAGGGATGGCGTAACAGGTGTTCTGCCCCTGAAGAATATCTGGAAACGGGCATTGATGTAAGCGAAGTTCGGTATGCCGACAATAACCTTTTTACCGACTCTCATGGCCTCTATCAGAACAAAATCAGGTTTTTTGACCTGCTGGATGGTCATATGCATGATCACATATTCAAAAGACTTGTCCCCATACTCGGAAAGCCCTGTATCAATGTCGCCATGAAATACATTCAATCCCTTTGTCACACAATCGAAAACAGCCTTATCGTCGACCTCTATTCCCTGACCCTTGACCTTTTTCTCTCTTTCAAGAAGGGCAAGCAGATCCCCGCTTCCGCAGCCGAGGTCAAGGACTGACGATCCGGGGGTTATCAGTTTAAGGATAGCCAGATAATCAGGCTTGACTAAATCCACGGATTGTCCTCTCAAGAAAATATTTTACCAGATGAGACTGCTCTTCTACTTCCACAAGAAAGGCATCGTGTCCGTATGTAGAATTCAATTCGCAGTATACAGCCTCCACGCCTGCCAGCTTACATGCCCTTGCAATCTCCTGTGACTGATAAGCCGGATACAGCCAGTCTGATTTGAAGCCGATGATGAGGAAACGGGACTTTGTCCCCTTCAATGATTCGTGGAGCCCCTTTCCGTTTGAAAGATCGAAATAGTCGATCGCCTTTGTTATGTAGAGATACGAATTGGGGTCAAACCGTTTGATAAAATTGTCTCCTCTGTACTGAAGGTACCCCTCTACCTCAAATTCCGGGCTGAATTTAAAGGGTTGTTTGATATCCTTTACGCGCCTGCCGAATTTATCACTCATGGATACATCGCTCATATATGTGATATGGCCTACCATCCGTGCAACACCAAGACCTTTTGCGGGGAGTTCTCTTCCGTAATAATCACCGTCATTCCAGTTCGGGTCTGCCATTATTGCCTGTCTCCCCACCTCGTTAAAGGCAATCTGCTGGGGGGAATGGTTTGCTGTTGTAGCTACGGGTATTACAGAGCTGACCCTGTCGGGGTAGGAAACAACCCATTGCAACGCCTGCATGCCACCCATCGAGCCCCCTGCAACAGAGAGGAGTTTATCGATGCCGAGATAATCTATTAAGTACCGCTGGGCATTTACCATGTCTTTTATGGTAACGATTGGAAAATTAAGCCCATAAGGCCTGCCCGTCTTTGGATCTATAGAAGAGGGTCCTGTTGAACCCTTGCAGCCTCCGATAACATTGGAACAGATGACAAAATATCTATTCGTATCGAATGCCTTTCCGGGGCCGATCATATTATCCCACCAGCCGGGGTCTTTGTCTCCTTCATGGAAACCTGCAGCATGGGCATCGCCGGTCAATGCATGGAGGATCAGTATTGCATTAGACCTGTTTTCATTCAAGGAACCGTATGTCTCATAGGCAAGTGTAAAAGGTCCCAGTTTCTCCCCGCATTCCAGCTGCAGCTCATCGGGAGAATGGGCAAAGGTATGGTATTGAGTCTCAACTAAGCCTATATTCTTATCACGTTTTGTCATACCTTGCTCCAGCGGTTAGTGGGTAGCGTATAGCGTATACACAAAACAAAACACGAAGCCGTTTTCTGCTTCCGCCTTTTCACGATTCGCATTTTACCTTTCACCTTTTACCATTTACCTTCAGCCTTTCTCCTTTCACCTTTCACCTTTAGCCTTTCACCGCCTTATTAAGCGCCTGGTCTATATCCTCTTTAATGTCTTCAACGTCTTCAAGGCCTATGGAAAGCCGTATGTAATCCTCTGTCACCCCTGTTGCTTCCTGCTCCGCCCTTGTTAATTGCTGGTGCGTAGTGGATGCAGGATGGATGACAAGACTCTTTGCATCACCGATATTTGCGAGATGAGACAGGAGTTCCACGGAATTAATAAACCTTTTGCCTGCCTCCAGTCCGCCCTTTATCCCGAAACCGACTAACGCCCCAAAGGAATCCCCCAGATATTTCTTTGCTAATGCATGGCTTGGGTGGTCTTCAATGCCCGGATAGTTTACCCAGCTCGCCAGAGGATGTCCTTTCAGAAATTTAGCTATTGCAAGGGCGTTCTCAGAGTGTTTTCTCTGTCTCAAGGGCAGGGTCTCCAATCCCTGCAGAAAAAGGAAAGAATTAAATGGACTCAGGCAGGGGCCGATGTCTCTCAGAAGCTCAACCCTCACCTTAATGATAAATGCTATATTCCCCATGCCCGGGACATTGCCGAAGGCATCCCAGAATTTCAGCCCATGATAACTCGGGTCCGGTTCCGTAAAATCAGGGAATTTGCCGTTATCCCAGTTGAAATTTCCTGAATCCACTATAACCCCGCCGATGGATGTACCGTGGCCTCCAACAAACTTTGTTGCTGACAGCACCACTATATCTGCACCGTAATCTATCGGTCTTACCAGGCCGGTTCCAACAGTATTATCAACTATAAAAGGTATCCCTGCATCATGGGCTATCTTTGCGATTGCCTCAAAATCAGGCACATCAAGCTTCGGGTTTCCTATCGTCTCGGCATATATTGCCCTTGTTTTTTCCGTGATAGCCTTTTTGAATTCTTCCGGTTTTGTAGAATCGACAAACTTTACAAAACGGCAGAATACCTTCGGAAAGGTATAATGGAAAAGCTGGTATGAACCTCCGTATAGGTTGTTTGCTGAGACAATTTCATCATCGGATTTTGTAATTGCAAGAAGCGCGAGGGTCTCTGCGGCCTGGCCTGAAGCCACTGCCAGCGCTCCTGTGCCGCCTTCGATAGCGGCCATCCTCTTTTCAAAAACATCGGTTGTAGGATTCATAATCCTGCTGTAGATGTTGCCGAACTCTTTCAGCGCGAACAGATTTGCCGCATGTTCTGTATCCTTAAAAACATAAGAAGTGGTCTGGTATATGGGCACTGCCCTCGCCCCGGTCGCAGGGTCGGGGCTTTCCTGACCTGCATGGATTGCCTGTGTATCAATTCTTCTTGCTGTCATAAAAAACCTCCATAGAGAATTTCTTTTGAAAAGGTAAATTTTTCAGATATGGTACATCAATGTTTCTTTTGCCGCCTTTTCTTTCTGCTTTTCCGCAAGATTTGCAAGTGTTACACCTTTCATGGTTTCCTGAATCTTATTTCCAAGCATCTTCCACACATCCCTTGTGGCACATGTATCTGTCTTATCGCATGCGGCAGCATCTGTGACACAGTCAACAAGGATGCTCGGCCCTTCAAGGATATTGAGTATTGTATCAAGGGTAATATCCCCTGCTGACACACCGAGAAAATATCCGCCTTTACGGCCCCTTACTGATTTTACCAATCCTGCCCGGTTAAGCGACGAGAATATGTGTTCAAGGTATTTTTCCGATATGCCCTGTCTTTTAGCAACATCGGAAAGATATACAGGGTTGCTGCCGGTGCTGTACGTCGCAAGGTCGATAAGCGCTCTTAGTCCGTACCTGCCTTTCGTGGATATCTTCATTTTAAACTCCTACTATATTTATGGGAAAAGTATACTATTATCCTTGCAAATGTCAAGGGATTTTTTTATACTGTTGAAGCGCTTGGGAGAATATAAAACAAATCCTGTGAAATTGACAAGGATTGTTGTACAGCATGTCGATGAAAGCGCTGACCAGCACGCAGGCTGTGTCCTTATGAGAATCGAATCCCTTGGAAGGACAATAGAGAAAAGACTCAACAAATATATCAAAGGAGTTAATTATGTGGGAGTATACAGATAAAGTAAGAGAGCATTTCCTTAATCCACGAAATGTTGGTGAGATCGAAAGCCCCGATGGTGTAGCGGAAGTAGGCTCCATTGCCTGCGGTGACGCGCTTAAGCTTTCGTTCAAGCTCGACGAAAACAAGCGTATTAAAGATGCCAGGTTCAAAACCTTCGGGTGTGCCAGTGCTATTGCCTCTGCGTCTGCTCTCACCGAGATATTAAAGGGTAAGACGATCGAGGAGGCAATTGCAATAACTAACCAGGATATTGCCGACTACCTGGGCGGGTTGCCGCCGGAAAAGATGCACTGTTCCGTCCTCGGTCAGGAGGCCCTTGAGAAGGCTATTGAGAATTACCGCGGCGTATCCCATAAGAAGCCGGAAGAAGAGATTATCTGCGTTTGCTTCGGTGTCACTGACGGAGAGATTGAGCGCGCCGTCAGGCAGAATCATCTTACCACCATTGAGGAAGTAACAAACTACACTAAAGCAGGCGGCGGCTGTACAAATTGCCACGGAAAGATACAGGCCATTATCGATAGGGTCCATGCGGTAAAGAAGCACGAAGAGCAGCCTGCTGCAAGGCCAAAACTCTCCAACATCCAGAAGATCAGGATGATCGAAGAGACGATCGAACGGGAGATACGTCCATCATTGAAGCATGACGGCGGTGATATCGATCTTATTGATGTCGTGGGAAACAGAGTCCTCGTGGCAACACGGGGTGCCTGCGCGACCTGCCAGGCATCGCAGGCAACCCTGAAGGGATTTGTGGAGTGGAAGTTGAAAGAGCTTGTTTCTCCCGAACTTGTTGTGGAGGAGGTGGCTTCATGAAAACGATCTATCTCGATAACAATGCCACTACAATGGTGGATAGACAAGTCCTCGATGCCATGCTCCCCTATTTTCACGACTATTATGGGAACCCTTCAAGTATGCATTCTTTTGGCGGCCGGGTAGCGAAGGCAATCACTGAAGCACGACAAAAGGTGGCTGCCCTCCTCGGCGCTGACCCGGAGGAGATTTTATTCACGAGCTGCGGCACCGAAAGCGACAACACGGCTATCCTCTCTGCCCTCGACATACACCCTGACAAGAATCACATCGTCACAACCAGGGTTGAGCATCCGGCCGTGAAAGTCCTCTGCGAACATCTTGCCGCTAAGGGGTACCGCATTACAGAGCTTGCCGTCGACAGCGAGGGCAGGCTCAACATGGAAGAGTACGAAAGGAGCCTTACTCCTGATATGGCGATTGCGAGCATCATGTGGGCAAACAACGAAACGGGTGTCATATTCCCTGTTGAGGAGGCAGCAGAACTCGCCAGGGAGAAGGGAATACTTTTTCATACTGATGCGGTGCAGGCTGCAGGGAAGATGCCCATACAGATGAAAAAAAACCTGATAGATATGCTGTCCTTTTCAGGGCACAAACTCCATGCACCAAAAGGGATCGGAATCCTCTATGTCAGGAAAGGGACGAAGTTCTCTCCCTTTCTCATCGGTGGTCATCAGGAAAAGGGTCGCCGGGGAGGAACAGAAAACGTACCGTCCATTATCGGTCTCGGAAAGGCCTGTGAGCTTGCCCTGCAGAACATTGTCACGGAGAATACCCTTGTCAGGTCACTCCGTGACAGACTGGAGAATGAGCTGCTGAAGATGATCCCCCAGAGCCGTGTCAATGGCAACAGGCAGGAACGCCTCCCCAACACGACGAACATAAGCTTCGAATTCGTTGAAGGCGAAAGTATCCTCCTTCTGATGGACCAGTACGGCATCTGCGCGTCTTCCGGATCTGCATGTACATCAGGTTCGCTCCAGCCGTCTCACGTGCTTCGTGCCATGGGGGTGCCTTACACCATGGCCCATGGCTCGATACGGTTCAGCCTCAGCGTGTACAATACCGCAGAAGAGATTGATTTTGTCATCAATACTCTGCCGCCCATTATTGAAAGGCTCAGAAGCATCTCGCCATACTCGACGATAACACAGGGCGTCTGCGCAAACCCATAGTAAGAAGGGGTACCAATGGAGATAAGAGAGATCGAAACACTTCTCGCTCACGCAGGCACACACTGGGATGACAGGACAGGTGCCGTCTCGATGCCGGTCTATCAGACAAGCACATTCAAACATCCTGCGCTGGGGCAGAGCACCGGTTTTGACTACTCCAGGAGCGGCAATCCAAACAGGCAGGTACTGGAAGAACTTATGGCGAGCGTTGAAGGCGGTGCCAGGGGGCTTGCCTTTTCATCGGGGATGGCGGCAATAGACTGTCTTATGCGGCTTTTTAAGCCGGGTGATGAGTTAATCGTAAGCGAGGACCCCTACGGGGGGACGTTCCGTTTATTCGAAAAGGTTTACCGCCCGCTTGGTATTAAAGCCGTCTATGCCGATACATCGCAAAGAGATGCTGTTGAAGGAGCCATAACAGAACATACCCGCGCCGTATTCATAGAAAGCCCGACAAATCCGATGCTGCGCGTTGCAGATATTCCTTCGCTTTGTGAACTGGCCAGCGTGAAAGGCATACTCTCTATCGTTGATAACACATTTCTCACCCCCTATTTTCAGCGTCCCATTGAACTGGGTGCTGATATCGTGCTCTACAGCGCTACAAAATATCTCTCCGGACATAACGATGTGCTCCTCGGTCTAATTATTACAAAAGACAAGAAGCCGGGCGAGGAACTTTACTTCTACCAGAACTCGGTCGGGGCGGTGCCCGGTCCATGGGACTGCTGGCTCACGCTCAGGGGGCTGAAAACACTGCCGCTGAGGTTAAAAAGGCAGGAAGAAAACGCAATCAAGATTGCACGGTGGCTGACAACACAGAAAAGAGTAAAAAAAGTCTACTACCCCGGCCTTGCTGGACACCCCGGTCACAAAGTGCTGGAAAAACAGTCAAGCGGCTTTGGCGCCATGATCTCCTTTGAGGTTGATGACCACGAGATTGTCCCGAAGATGCTCTCCCGCGTGAAGGTTTTTCTTTTCGCGGAAAGCCTGGGCGGGGTGGAATCGCTCATCACCTATCCGGCAGTGCAGACCCATGCCGACATGGATGAAAATATCAGGGAACAGCTCGGCATAAACGATAAGCTAATCAGGCTGTCAATAGGTGTGGAGAATATCGATGACCTTATCGATGACCTGACCTTTGCCATGGAAGCATAAAACAATCAACAAAAACCCAAGGAGCTGAACATGGACTATAAAACGAAAATACTGCATACCGGCAAAGACAGAGACCCCTACACGGGGGCTTCAAGCATCCCCATCTATCAGGTCTCTACATTTGCGCAGAGTGATCCCGTTGAGTTCGGGCCCTATGAATATGGAAGGGGGACAAACCCGACAAGGGAAGCCCTTGAACACACAATGGCTTTGCTTGAGGGCGGGGCGAGAGGATATGCTTTTGCCTCCGGCATGGCAGCCATATCGTCAGTGCTGCTCCTTTTCAAACCCGGCGACCATATCGTGGTAGCAGAAGATGTTTACGGCGGTACCTATCGAGTAATGACAACCATCTTCCGGCAGTGGGGCCTCCGCCACACTTTTGTCGACATGACCGACCCCGGAAAGATTGAAGCTGCGATTCTGCCGGAGACAAAGGCGATCTTCGCGGAAACCCCTTCCAATCCTCTTCTGAAAATTACAGATCTTGCCGCTGTAGTTGAGATTGCACAGAAAAAGGAGCTCCTCACTATCATCGACAATACCTTTATGAGCCCCTATCTCCAGAGGCCGATTGAGTTCGGTTTCGATATTGTCATCCACAGCGCTACAAAGTTCATCGGCGGCCACAGCGATGTTATTGCCGGTCTTGCTGTGACAAAAGATGCTGCATGGGGCAACAGGTTAAAGGCTATACAGGTCCATTTCGGGGCAATCCTCGGGCCGCAGGATTCCTGGCTCCTCCTGCGAGGTATCAAAACGCTGTCAGCCAGGATGGATGCCCAGCAGAAAAGCGCCGAAATAGTTGCCCGATGGCTCGCAGAACAGCCGAAAATTAAGAAGGTATACTACCCCACCCTTCCCTCTCACAAGGGATGTGAAATCCACCTGAAACAATCATCAGGTGGAGGCGCCGTCGTCTCCTTTGAACTGGAAAACGGAGAGACTGCGAAGGAAGTCCTGAAAAAAGTAAAGCTGCCCTTGATGGCAGTTAGTCTGGGCGGTGTCGAAAGCATCCTTTCCTACCCGGCCACCATGTCGCATGCCTCTATGCCGCGGGAGGAACGGTACGCGAGGGGCATCACCGACGGTCTGCTCCGTCTCTCAGTGGGCCTTGAGGACCCGAAAGACCTCTGCGACGATATTGAAGCAGCACTACCCTGACAGGCGTCCCTGTTGCCTGTGCATCCTTCGGTATCCTCAGTTCCACTACAAGCGGGGAAATCCACAGTTCTTCAAGCCAAAGATAATCTTTTTATGTGTAACATGGATAAAGTTTTTCATATACTATCCACTATCCACCAACGACTATTCACTGCCTCTAAGGTCGCGGTAAAGGGCCATATCTGCAACCCGTATAACAGCATCTGCCGTCGATCCGTGTTCAGGAAAAATAGCCACTCCGAGAGAGATTGTGACATTTTCATAAGACTGTCTGCCACGCTGTATGGAGAGATGTTCCACTGCCTCCCTTAAATATTCTGCCCGTTGCCGGGATATGCTGACCGACGTGTCCGGCATAATAATCAGAAATTCTTCGCCTCCATACCGGCAGGCAATATCACTGCCTCGAACATTATGCTGGAGAAGCTTTCCCAGCTCTTTCAATACAGAATTACTTTTACGCTCTGCAAGGAGAAATTCACGTTCAACAGATTCTTCCATATACCGGCGGTTAAAAAAACCTGTGCGTGAGGGGCACGCCCTATGGACGCTCGTATACCACTATTACAGGCTCTTCGCCGTTGCCTGATCTGACCGGCGTTTTCATCTTCTTCGCCGCTGTCCTCTTCGCCGTCGGTGGCTTTCCTGTCATTGTTTTAATTTTTGTTCCAAAGCCTGTAAGCTGCCTGGAAAGACGGCCGGCCGCAATCACCTGCACATCGTTGGCCACCATCGTCTTGAGTACCTCTAACTGCCGGTTTGCTTCATCAAGATACTGCCCTGAATCCTGAGCAATATTCTTTTCGACACACAGGGTGATCTGTCTGGCGAGCGTCTCGATATTTCTTCTTACCTCAATAAACTCTGCTACATTTGACATCAGTCACTTCCTCTAATAAAGTTTGGAGTTAATTTGTCGGAAATCGAAAAGCGATTGTATTTCGTATCAGCCGACCCCGTGAATAGCTGCGGAGCAAAGAAGGTGAGATCAACCGTGTTCATAGTATACACATTTCTGAGGAAAATGACACTCACGATCTCACAAATGTGCTGCACCACGGCACAAAGACCTGCTAACCAAACCTGCCCAAATCTTTCTCGACTACAAATCCAATCATAATACCCATTACCAGCGATAGGTTAAAGTGTACAGGTCTTGTTGCTTTGAACCTGCATCTGATGACTCAGTATACCGTTCCGGGAGGACCGGACTGGGGATAATCCCAGCCGAAGCCCCATCGGAAAGGGGTTGGCAGCCACCAGATGCCGCCTATCCGAACGCCAAAGTGCATGATGGCAGCTACCACCGGATGGCCTTTATCAGAAACGCATCTTTTCAATGCCAAATCAGCATTTGCTCTTTCCTCGCGGGTGCCGCCCATCCAATACGGCAAATCATGCCTGACACAGCACTCTACCCAATCGCCATTGGGGAAACCCGAACATCCGTCAGATGTAAAAGCATGAGGGGGAGTTATCCCTTTCACACTTTCTTTTGTATATATATCCGCAATAATTTTACTGATCTCACTTGAATGATCAACACACCCGATGAGAAAGATGGCAATAAGAGATATACACAAAATTAAATTGTGCGATTTTCTCATAATCTTTTACCCACCCTCGCCTCACACGGCAGTCTTTTTCTTTATCTTTGACTTTGTCTTAAATGATAACAACGATAAAACGCCGAGGCCTGCGATAGAATTATCGCCGTAACCTTTTCTCTCCATCGCTGCAACCATTTATCCCGCTATTCACTATAGCGGGATAAATGGTTGCAGCGATGGAGAGAAAAGGTTACGGCGATAATTCTA
>CAYMTB010000104.1:0-11611 GCA_964393225.1 uncultured Syntrophorhabdaceae bacterium | reverse complement strand
AGGAAGTAACCAGATACCGCACGCCCGATATATCAAATAATCTTTTAGCAGCCTCAAGGGTTGGTGAACTTTTAATTAAATTGAGGAAATGCTCATGATGGTTTACCCTCATTACTTCAACCCCGTCAATGGAAAAGATGTTAAACAGGGGGGCGTAACCAGCGCCCAGACTCATTCTGTCTGCCGGCCACTCAGGAAATGCCTCTTGTGTTTTAGGTGTTAAAAAATATCTATCCTTATCTGTATTTTTTACAAGCTCTCCAGTAAATTCGTGCTGACCCATGTAAAAATTCCAGGGCGCGACCTTGAAAAAACCGAATTTCGCCATAAAAAGATCCAGACCGAACAAACCGATAATAATAACAAGAATAATCGCCTTTTTCTTGACCCTTAAATAGAGAAGCAATCCAGTACATAAAAGAAAGGAGAAGAAGAGAAATCTCCGTATATTATGGATATTTTTGCTGATATCGTTATATCCGTCCGGCTTGATTCCATATATGTCAAGAAACCGGTACACATCTTCCCTGAAAAGCGTGATAACACCCCACCCGACAGCAAAAAGAAAGCCGCAGTAGAAGGCAATTCCGATAAGCGCTTTCACTTTATGGGATTTTTCTTCCACACCTTTTATCAGGATATCCAGCCCCAGGCCACATGTAACAGCGATCATAAAAAAGAAGAGGTAGAGGAACTTCGCTGGATACCTTATGCTGCTGAAAGGTGGTATCTGGTAGAGATATTTGTAAAGAGGGTTGTTCCCTCCCATGGCAAGAAAAAAGGAGAACCCCATGAGCAGCAGAAATACCCATTTCCTCCTGTCCTTTGATACAAAGTAGAGGATTGACAGAAAAAAGGGCATAATTCCAAGATAAAGCGTTTTAAGCCATGTCTGATTCAGCCAGTAGCTTTTTATATTCGAAAAATACCCGAAAAAGTCAGGGATAAAAAATTGAATAAAATCCCGCCACGCAAACGACCAGGTAATTGCTTCGTTATAGGGCAACCCCCCTTTTCTGACACTGTTGAAATGGAGCTCGCAAAACGGAATAAGCTGAATAGAAGAAACAAGGACAAACATGAGCAGGACCAGGGAAAATGCTTTGAACCTGTCTGACCATCGGACCTCTTGATCTATGAAATCCTTGAGAAAAAAGATAATAACACACATAGCAAACCCGGTTATCATGACAATCTCCGGCGCCCCGGCCAGAAACTGCATGACAAGGCACAGCGAACTCAGTACAAGGTATCTGGCCCTCTTTGTCTCAAAGTATCTGAGGAAGAACAGCAAAACAAGAGGCGACCACACAACGGAGAATAAATGGTTGAGGAGGTTATGGACAGAAATGAGATAACCGGAGAGCATGAACGTAATACCGCCGGTAAGGGCAGCAAGGTGTGAAGCCTTGAGGTATCTTAATAAAAGGTAAAGCGTTATCCCCGCAAACATAAAATGAAGAATAATCAACCAATTCCACACCACATTAAACGGGAGGAAAAGATAAAAAATATTGGGCGGATAGAGAACACCGGGCTGGAGTGTAGCAAAGAGCGGTATACCGGCATAACTGTGGGGGTTCCAGAGGGGCAACTGAAATGTCTTTACAAGATGAACCCAGAAATATTTCGGAGGAATAAAAAAGATTGAAAGGTCACGCTCTATAAAAATCTCTCTCCCGGAAAGTACAGGGTAAAAATAGAGGAGTGTTATTCCTAAGAAAATTAAAATGGCATATACATCAAGTAAAAATATGTGTGGAAAATAAAACCTTTTACCAGTTTTTGACAAACTGTCCTGCTTGCGTTGCTGAGTGCGCCGTGTAGGTAAATGTATGGGTATCTGCATCAATGGTAATTGTCCCTGCACTCCCCGAAATGGTAATTCCGGTAGCTCCCCCCTGATTCACCTGTGCAACGATAGAGGCCTCATCATATGATGCTGTCCCACCACTCAGTACGAACTTGGAGAAGAGAATTGAGTCAGCGCCCATTATGGCATTAAAGACACCCGACGCAACCGCCTGCCGCGCCTGCGTTCTTAAATCAATGTACCGCGGGATTGCAACGGCCGATAAGATGCCGAGGATGATTATGACGATAATTAACTCGATGAGCGTAAACCCTTTGGAATTTTTCAACAAGGTCACCTGTTCATATAAGGAAACAGGGGGCCTTCGCCCCCATTCCCGTTTGTCTTACCAGCTCTTTGCAAACTGTCCCGACGTTGTACTTGAAGGGGCAGTATAGGTAAATGTATAGGTATTAGTACCTACGGTAATTGTACCGGCAGTACCGATAATAGTCGCTGAAGCCCCTCCTGTTACGTTCGCATTGGTAACTACGTTGGCAGGACTATAAGTGGTAGTCTGACCAAGTACCATACTGGAAAAAAGGATTGAGTCGGAACCCATTAAAGCATTATACACACCCGTAGCCACAGCCTTTCTCGCCTCGGTCTGCATGTCAATGTACTTCGGGACTGCAACTGCTGCGAGAATACCAAGGATGATGATGACTATGATAAGTTCAATCAATGTAAAACCTTTTTTGTTTTTTAGTGTTTTCATGTTCTATGCCTCCTTATTTTATTTGCTTTCTTTGTGTCTTAAATTCCCTGAAAAAATCCAATTGCTGCCTTTTCTCACCTCCCTCAATCTTTTAATCAAAATAAAATGCTCCATTTCCGCCTTTCTGCTCCTTCTTAATATTCATGACAATATACATTGCAACCTTCGTGCCACGTTCAGGGCATTGAGCGGATAGCGGATAGCGTAGAGCGGAGAGTATGGAGCATGGAGCGGAAGGCTACAAAAATTGTAGCAAAGCAACAATAATTGCTTTCCCCCTCTCCACCTTCCACTATTCACTAACGCTATTCACTATTCACTGCATCAAGGATGCCATACTTCTTCACCCGGTACCACATGCTGCGCTCGGAGATTCCAAGGAGTTTTGCAGCCCTTACCTGGGAACCGTTTGTCTTTTTCAGTGCGTCAGTGACCATTCTTTTTTCCAGTGCAGATATCGCATCGTCCAGCAGCGTATCGGAATATGCCTTCCCTTCAAGCCTGTAATCGCCTTTTAAATGAAGAGGCAGATCGTCACGGGTAATCAGGTTTCCATCACACATAATTGCCGCCCTTTTTATTGCATTTACAAGCTCCCTGACATTCCCCGGCCAGTCATATTCAAGCAGCAGATTCCATACATCTTTTGAGATATTAAAGAATGTGCCTGCGTCTTTTGAGATATTAACCAGGTAGCTGTCCATTAAAACAGGTATGTCATCCCTTCTTGCCCTGAGCGGCGGGATAGAAATATGGATTTGTGCAAGACGAAAGTAAAGGTCTTCCCTGAACCTGCCTTCCTTCATCTCCTTCGCAAGCTCTTTATTTGTTGTTGCAATAATTCTTGCATCAATTTTTCGTTTCTTTATATCGCCAAGCCTCTCTATCTCTTTTGTTTCAATGACTCTCAAAAGCTTTGCCTGGAGATATGGGCTCATCTCGCCTATCTCGTCCAGAATGATTGTCCCTCCGTCTGCAAGCTCGAATTTTCCCTGCTTTTGCTGCACCGCACCTGTGAAAGCGCCCTTTTCATATCCGAACAGCTCGCTTTCCAGCAGATTGTCCGGAATAGATGCGCAGTTCACCGTAATAAGTTTACCGTTTCGCTTCGACAATATATGGATCAGCTTCGCAATCTCTTCCTTGCCCACACCGGTCTCACCGGTAATGAGAACAGTGATATCCCTGCCGGCAAACCTTTCAACGTCCCTGAAGATTTCCCGCATACCCTCTGATTTACCCACAACCCCGTGATATATGTAATCTTTCAGTTCTTCTTTTTTTGATAATTCCACTTCCTTTATTAATTTTCTCGTACCCAGGGTTCTCTTCACAACAACCTTCAATTCATCAAGGGCAATGGGTTTTATAAAAAAATCCGTGGCGCCGCGTTGTATCGCCTCCATGGCGTTTTTCTTTGTCCCGTAAGCTGTAATAATGACAATAGGAACATCTATCCTCTTCCTGATTTCATCAATCGCTGAAAGACCGTCTATACCTGGGAGGTTTATGTCCATAATAATAAGGCCGATATCGTTTGCTATGGTAAGAAGCGCATCCTCGTATGATTCAAAAGACAGAGGAATATATCTTTCTCCTTTGAGAGCCTCTTCAAGGAAAAATCTCACACCGGGATCATCTTCAATAATTATGATTTTTTCATTCATATCAACTCCAAAAGAAGAAGCTTGGAGGGGTGGAGGGGTGGAGGGTTGGAAGGTTGGCAAGATATAGAAGAAGAGGGTTGGAAGGTTGGAGGAGTGGAAGAGTGGCAAGACAGAGAAGAAGAGGGTTGGAAGGTTGGAGGAGTGGAGGAGTGGCAAGACAGAAAAGGGTCATTAAATTTCCTTAGGATGTAATTTGTTTTTAAGAGAATTGAGCATTTTGCCAAGGCTTTCTATTTTATCATAAATATCATTAATGCCCTGCAAATATTTCAGCTCTTCGCAAATTGTTAGTATTGCTTCAACCTCGGCCAACGAAGCAGCCGCCGTGTTTAAGAAATGTGCAAAATCTTTTGAAGTTCTTCTGGTCTTACCTTCGGCTATATTAAGGGATACCGAAATGACTGCTCTTTTTAGTTGCTGTTTCAAGTTATATTCTTCTGATTTAGGCAAGGATTCTGATAGCATATAAATATCTTTAACTAATTCCATACTCTTCTGCCAAACAATCAGATTTTTATATAACCCTCTACTCATCTAACCATCTAACCATCAAACCTTTGGCAATTGTATCATAAACATCGTGCCCCCTTCGCCGCTCTCGACCCTGATGTCCCCGCCGTGTAATTTAACATTTCTCATGGCAATGAATAAACCCAATCCTTTGCCGCCCTTCTTCTTTGTAAAAAAGGGCTTGAATATAGAGTCAAGATCATTTTCATCTATCAATGAGCTTTTATTAAACACAGATATTGTTACAGGGTCGCCAAAACCTGTTTTCACTCTTACGAAACCACCAGCCTTACTCTCATATTCAAAGGCATTTTTAATAATATTATGGACAGCCTGGAATAATTTATTCGAATCACCAATAAATAATACAGCATCCCCTTTTTCAAATTCACATTCCACTTCTTTAAAATCCATGCTTACCGCTTTTATTACCTCTTCCACTATCCGGTTTATATCAACTTCATCCGTTTCAATCTCTGCATCTGTAAAATCGAGGAGTTCTTTCGTAAATACATCTATCTTCCTGGCCGCATCCAGAATAACGTCTGCATATACTTTTGCCTCTCTGCCTTCCATCTTCTCTTTTAAAAGTTCACTCATACCGGTAATTGTACTGAGAGGATTCCTCACTTCATGAGCAACCATAAGCGACATATAGCCCAGCGGAAGCAGGTAGTCAAGCCTCTCTATCCCTTCAATAACATTTGTTCTGTCTCCGTGTTTTCCTGTTTCTTCAGACTTCACAAGCTCTATCAATCTTTCAATTAACTGATATACCTCTATCATCTGCCCCCGTTCAGACTTCTTCCCCTGAAATCGCACAAGTTGTTCAGCACGAGTAATCAATTCCTTAATGGGTTGAGTCACCGCAAGAACCACAAATAATGAACAGAGGGAAGCGAAGAGCGATACAGAGATAATCCAGATATAGTCTGTACCCGGGTCTGCGTGAAAGCTTCTCGCTGTAACCGCAGCAAGGATACTGGTAAGAAAAACCACCACAGGCATTATGGTGTTTAAACTGTAACGCAAATTCTTCGGGTCTTTGAAAAATTTTTTCAACCGCCGCCCTTCATTGCAGCCATCATGTTCCACCATGGCATGAAAATGGCGAGCGCCATGAACAGAACC
Source organism: uncultured Syntrophorhabdaceae bacterium (assembly GCA_964393225.1). GTDB lineage: Bacteria > Desulfobacterota > Syntrophorhabdia > Syntrophorhabdales > Syntrophorhabdaceae > MWEV01. The sequence continues at coordinate 5,733 of CAYMTB010000104.1, read as the reverse complement.
ATAATAGAAAGCCCTGCTGTCATAATAGGTTCAATCCATGCAGAAAGCCTCGTTACCGAATAGGTGATCTCCCTGTCATAGTGTATGGATACTTCCCGCAACATTTCTTCAAGAGCGCCTGTCTCTTCTCCTGTTGAAACAAGATGCAGGACAAGGGGAGGAAAGATTTGCGCCTCCTTCATGGGCTTTGTAATACCTTTTCCCTTTTCAACCTTTCCGCTTATCTCGTCGATCTTCTGTGCTATATATTCGTTCCCTACTGTTTTTGACACTATCGCCAACGTTTGAACAATGGGGAGACCCGCCCTGACGAGGTTTTCGAGCATAAACGCAAACCTGTTCATGCATATTTTAAGGACAATGGGGCCGATAATAGGAATTTTTAACTTCAGCCTGTCAATGTTCAAAGCGCCCTGTTTCGTCCTTTTATAAAAAATAAATGCTGCCACGGCCGCGATAAACAATACTATTACAGGTAGGGTATATTCCTGAGCAATATCACTAATCAATAAAAGGATCTTCGTAGGCAGGGGCAGTTCTGTTTTTGCACTTTTGAAAACATCCGCAAATTTCGGCATAACGAATTTGATGAGCACAACAAACGCACCCACAAGTGTACTGATGACAAACATAGGGTATCGCATGGCTGATTTCAGCATCTCCTTGGTCTTCATCTGAAACTCAAGGACACCGGAAAGGCGCTCAAATACCTCTTCAAGGGAGCCGCTCACCTCTCCTGCCCTTATCATACTCACATAGATTTCAGGGAATACGTTTTTGTGTTTCGCAAGCGCATCGGAGAAACTCTGCCCTCTGTCAATGTCCTGATAAGTGTTTTTAATTGCTTCTTTCAGTCTCGGATTCGATGTTTGCTCTTCAAGCGCCTTGAGACCGGAAATAAGCGGGATGCCTGCCCTGACAACCGTCTGGAGCTGCCGTGTAAAAAATATCAGGTCATCATACTTTACCTTATTGAATATGGCAAAACCTGTATTGATCGAGGATGACGCGCCCTTCTTTTCTTCGGAGGCAGAAATTGGAAAAAAACCCATTGTATCAAGCTGCGTATAGATGGCCTTTTTATTTTCACCATCCATCACGCCTGTTATCAAAGCGCCCTTTTCGTCCCTTGCCTTATAGGTAAATTTCGCCATATTTTTTATGAACCCGTTGAGTAGGTTGAGTGGTTGAGTGGTTGAGTGGTTTCCTTACTCACCTTACTCGCCTTACTTAACTTACTCACCTTACTTAACGCCTTTCATGTTCCATCAATTCACCTGCGTTACATTCATTGCTTCTTCCAATGTGGTACGGCCAAGACGAACCTTCTCCATGGCATCATCATACATTAACATCATACCCTTATCCATGGCTATTTTCCTTATTGCATCGCTGGATATCTTTGTCAAAACGAGCTCTCTGATGTCGTCGTCCATGACAAGCACCTCGTAGACGCCTGTCCTTCCCTTGTACCCCGTATACTTGCACACAGGACATCCTGTCCCCTTGTAGAGCACCTCATCCGGACCAATGTTCAACTTCTCACGGACTGCCTTTATGGGGTGATAGGCCGTCTTGCATTCATCGCATATCTTTCGGAGGAGTCTCTGGCCTATTACACATGAAAGGGATGATGCAACAAGAAAAGGTTCAACACCCATTTCCACAAGTCTTGATACAGCACCTGGCGCATCATTGGTGTGCAGTGTAGACAGGACAAGGTGACCGGTAAGCGCAGAATGGATTGCTATTGTTGCAGTTTCCTTATCGCGGATTTCACCAACCATGATAATATCCGGGTCCTGACGCAATATGGACCTTAAACCGGATTCAAAGGTAAGTCCTGCCCTCGGATTAATCTGTGCCTGGGCAAGCCCGTCAAGGGTATATTCAACAGGGTCTTCAACGGTTATTATATTTTTTTCAGGAGAATTCAGATGGTTTAAAATGGCATATAATGTTGTAGATTTACCGCTTCCCGTCGGTCCCGTTGACAGGATGAATCCATACGGTTTTTCGATAACCTTTTTTATTCTTTCCTCATCATGTGGAAGGAACCCCAGCTTTTCTATGCCGTAAAGTGCCGCGCTCTTGTCAAGGAGCCTTAAAACCGCCTTTTCTCCATGAATAGTGGGGAAGGTGGAAACCCTCAATCCAACGTCCTTTGAGCCCTCCCTGATATTAAACCTGCCGTCCTGCGGGACCCTTGTCTTCGCAATGTCCATACCGGCAAGTATTTTTATCCTTGAGATAATGGCGAGAAACATCTTCTTCTCCGGTGACGGCACCTCTCTTAATTTCCCGTCTATCCTCATCCTCACCCTCATCTTCTTCTCCTGAGGCTCTATATGGATATCGCTTGCGCCGTCGTTCAACGCCTGGGCAAGAAGGCTGTTTACAAACCTCACAACCGGTTCCTCCTGCGCCATATTTGCAGATACAAGCTCTTCCTTGTCCTCATCTTCTTCCTGTATCAAGGTAAGGTCTTCACCCTCTCTCATCTTTTCAAGGGTCTCTTCCACGAGGGTTTTCAGACCATAATACTTTTCGAGGGCGCGTTTCATCTCAGCCTCTGTAACGATACAGGGTTCAATCTCCATTTTTACCGCCCTTGCAACCTCATCCATGGCATCAATGTCAAGAGGGTCAACCATGGCAAGCCTTAATACATTAAACCGCCTCTCAATGGGCAGCACCATATGGTTCTTCACAAGCTCCTGCGGGAGCATTTTTAGAAGCTCCTCAGGTATCTCCTTGCTATCGAGATTAACAATGGGTATATGGAGCTGTTGACTTACAGTATTGAGGATTTCTTTCGCAGATAAAAAACCCAGCTTAATTATTGTCTTGCCCAGTTTCTCGCCATACTTTTTCTGCTCGGTGAGGGCCCTGAGAAGGTCATCCTCAGATAATTTGTTTGCGTCTAATAAAATCTCACCTAATCGTTTTCTGATTCGCTGAATCACCTTTCCTCCTCCCGCTGTATAATCTTTCTGTTTGCAAGTTCATTGAGACCCTGCTCCATTGTGTGCATCCCGTAATCCCTCCCCATTTCAATGGCTGGATATATCTGCTGGGTCTTGCCCTCTCTTATCAGACTCCGTATGGCCGGTGTTGCAATAAGAATTTCTGTGGTTGGTATCCTCCCCTTCATGTCTATCCTTTTTATAAGCTTCTGTGTAACCACAGCCTGAAGGGTTATGGAAAGCTGTGAACGTATCTGTGATTGCTGGTAAGGCGGAAAGATATCAATAATCCTGTCTATCGTTTGCGATGCGCTTGTTGTATGCAGCGTTGAAAGCACAAGGTGCCCGGTCTCAGCCGCCGTAATAGCCGCCTGCATGGTTTCCAAATCCCTTATTTCACCGATAAGAATAACATCGGGGTCCTGCCGTAAAACATGTTTCAGAGCGCTTGCAAAAGATTGTGTATCGCCGCCCACTTCCCGTTGTGATATAATGCTCTTTTTCGGTCTGTACACATATTCAATAGGGTCTTCTACGGTTACGATGTGGAGGGGCTGTTCATGGTTAATCACATCAATCATTGCGGCGAGCGTTGTCGATTTTCCGCTCCCTGTCGGGCCCGTAACAAGGATCAGTCCGTTTTGTTTTTTAATAAGTTCCCTTAAAATCTTTGGGAGGTTCAGGTCTTCCAGTTTCGGTATTTTCATCGGTACATGACGTATCGAGAATGCGATGGAGCCCATTTGAAAATATAAATTAAACCTGAAGCGGGCATCCTCTACAAGCTCATAGGCAAAATCATACTCTTTTTCATCCATAAACCTGTTTCTTCTGCTTTCATCCTTCACTGTATCGTTCAGGATAGCCATAAGGCTATTCTCGGTAAGTGCCTCCCTGTTCAGGTAAACGAGGTCACCGTGGACCCTCATCGCAGGAGGGATACCCTTTATGAGGTGTAAATCCGATGCCTTTATTTCGATCATCGCATACAGCATGTCAATTATATTCATCGCGGCTCCTATACAAAATATATGTTTGTAAACACAATCTCCCTGATGCCGTCTTCGAAGAGCAGCATATAGTGTTTCAGCATTGTTCCGGCATAAGGCTTTGGAACCGGTATTACCAGGGAATGCCAGTCATGGTCATTGATAAGTTTTGCAGGCTCTTTCGGCATCTCAATCGCCTCTTTCTCTTTCGTAAAGAACTTAATACTAAAATTATAAGAGTTTTTCTCCAACTTAACATCTAATATTTTATAGGTAAGACTAAAAAGTGATTTTACGGGGAAAGGTTCTTTCCTTCCGTTTACAATCGTGTAATCAACGATAAAGTGGAGGTCGCTTCTTGAACGGCCGCTATCCCTGAAAACCAGACCCAGGGGGGTATTGATCAGGCTGCCGGATGAATCAAAGTAACTCAGGTTCTTCCTGCTGTAATCAGCTTCATAAAGAACCGTCTCTTTCTGGATATTGAGAAACCCTTCTCCACCGAATAATTCCTTCTGTGATGAGGTCTTTTCGATAACCTTTTCAATAAAACCTTTTTCCTTTGACGAATATTCAATTGCATCCGACACACTAATCAGGTTTTTTTCGTAGAGTTCAAGGAGCGCATTATTCATTGTCACCATACCTTCATGTTTCGATATGTCCATGACCTGGGGTATCTGGTGTATCCTCCCCTCCCTGATGAGCATTTTCACAGGCTTGGTATTTATTAATACCTCACAGGCACAATAGAATCTCTTTTCATCGATGTTTCTTAACAGCCTCTGGGATACTATGCCTATAAGTACATTGGCTATTTGATTTTCAATTTGTTTTTTTTCGCCCTGAGAAAGCGTAGATGCTTTACTTTCCGGGAAAAAATCAATAATCCTCTGGATGGTTTGAACGGCACTTGATGTATGCAGCGCCGCCAGAGTCAGGTGCCCTGTCTCAGCGATTTCAAGCGCTGCCTTCATTGTAGGTCCATCACTTATATCACCGACAACAACCACATCAGGGTCTTCCCTGAGTACTCTTTTCAATGCCTCATCATATGACCTCGTATCCCTTCCAACCTCCCTCTGACTCACGATGGATTTTTCCGGTTTGTGAATGAACTCAATAAGGTCTTCAATAGTAACGATATGACAGGCCCTCTGCTGATTGATGAGGTCAACCATAGCCGCAAGGGTTGTTGATTTTCCGCTCCCTGCAGGGCCGGTTATAAGGATAAGACCATGATTAAACGTTGTGAATTTCTTTAATATTGCCGGCAGTCCGAGGCTGTCAAAACGGGGAATTTCATGCGGGATTGATCGCAAAACAAGACCAATGCCCCCATACTTTGAAAATGCGCTTATCCTGAAACGTCCTAATCCCTCGATTGTATAGCTGTAATCAAGTTCCTTCTGCTCTTTAAATGTTTCGTACTGCCATTTTGTAGTAGTGGCTTGGAGGATGCCGTCTATCTCATCATCATCCAATTCTGCGCCGCCGAGTCCCACAACCCCGCCTCTGTTGGCAAGGGGTGAAAAACCCGAAAAGAGGAAGATACTCTTTGCGCCTTGTGAAGTACCTCTCTCAACGATTTGCTGTAGCTTTATTTTCCTCAAGTATCTTCAACCTGTTAACAACAGTATTCCTTTCTTCCCTGCTTCCCCCCATACCGAGATAATACCTGTAGTATTTTATCGCATCGTTATATTTCCCCATCTCGTCCTTTATAATTGCCAGAGACAGGTAGAGGGATGCGTCTCTTACCGGTCTGTTGATTAATG
>CAYMTB010000103.1:2603-11786 GCA_964393225.1 uncultured Syntrophorhabdaceae bacterium | reverse complement strand
ACAACTGCCTGCAGCCGCATCATGGGCACCGCCCTAAACAATAGACCCCTCCTTTTTCCGGGGCTCTCGCCTTTCCCCTCGAAAGTCAAGTAATTGAGTGATTGAATGATTGAGTGAATAAGTGAATAAGCAGAGAGCAGAGAGCGAAGGGTTTTCAAATTCTAAATTCTTAATTCTAAATTCTAAATTTCTCCTCATCCCCTTCTCGCTCAAGAATGAGCTAAAGGGTAATTTCCTGTTTTGGCTGTCTCTATGTTTTTCACTATTCACTATTCACCATCGACTATTCACTGTTTTCTGGGGCTCACGTCGCCCCCTCCACAAATATAGTCCGCGGGATCAAACGTCCGCGGATTGTCTCGGCAGCCATGTCGTTGCGAATCCCCTCGGAAATCGTTATGAGGTTCGCCACTTCCACGCGACGGAGGCCCGCGTAGCCCATAATTGCCCCCAATCCCATGTGGCTCCGACGAAAGGCCAAGTTGGCCAAACGAAAGAATCTCTTCCATGCGAGATCCTCCAGGACCGAGGCATCGACAGCCATCGATCCATCGTTCGTTCCATGCCCTAAAGGCACTTCATCGAGCACGCGCTCCGCTACACGGTTCACGGATGTATAGAGATCCGGGTCATTAAGCATATCAGTAAAAAGTGCACGGGAGATTCTGGTTCCTGCAACATGCAACGGCCGCAGCATTTCGGGCGTCAAGCTGTAGTGGAATTTTCCCCGGGTAACCAGCATCAGGTGAAAGATATCCACTTCCTGATAAACCATTGGTCTTACGATTTCCCGGTCTTCTTGAGAAAGTCCTTCCGCCCTGGTGACCAGCCCCTGAAAATAGCCGCGGTCCAGCACTGCCTCAAAGAAGAACGGTCGTGGATAATCACGATAGACTTCGATGGACTTCTCCAGGTTCTCCCGAAGAAGTCCCTTTGGGACCAACCGGACAAAATCTTCCGGAGATTCGGCTGCAGCCAGCCCTGGGTTATCCAGGGTCAGTTCCCTGGGCAGGGGGACAAGATGACCTTGCAGTTCTTCAATGGAAATCTTTGTCAAACATGCCCGGATCAATACCTTCAAATTTTCAACCTGGAACCGAACCAGCGTCCAATCGAGCAGATCAGCTCCAGGGCCGGACATATAGGCACGGAAGCCGGATAACTCGCTGATCAGTTCATAGACCGACAAGCGCTGGAAATCAAGGATTCCTTTAAACTCGGTATCTGGAAAGATTGTGTGAAAAAATTCCGGAAGACTACGGATATGACAGAGGCCATCGAGCCTCTCCGCCTCAGCCATACGACTGCGGCGGGCATGAAGGCGGGCTGCAAGATAATCCAAGTCGTTAGCTATCCGCTGCATTGAAGGAATTGCTGAAACAGCGCCGGAGTCGGCTACGGTTGTTTGCACACGCACCGGACGACCTCTTCAACAGCCAATTTTCTTCTGGCCGGCTCAAGCTGGACCTGATTTTCTATTTCAGCAGCAGCATCAGTCAAGCGGCGTTGTTTTTCCAGTTCGGCTGCTTCTACTGCAGCCTCCACAATTTTTCCGGCCTCACTGAGCGCTTCCTGACGGGCCCGCTCAACAACATCATGCCCTTTCTTCTGGGCATCTGACAAAATGCGGTCCGCTTCGACCCTGGCCGCTTCGACTGTAAGCTTCGCCTCACTCTCTGTCGCGATGATCTTTTGGATTACATCACGCATGACATTACCTCCCCCTAAAATAAGCTTCTGCCGTTAAGTTAAATGGCTCTTATTTCCCGTAACTTTCGTGGACTTTTCAGTTTGAAACGGTCAATCACTTCGTCGCCGATTAACCTGGCGGCTTCTTCGTACCGAACCAGATCAGTGTTAATGACTATATGATAGAGCAATGGGTCATCGATGTCTTTGTCGAAATTGTCCTTCAGGTAGCGCCTGCGGGCCCCATCTTTTTTCTTGATATAGTTGATGGCTGATTTTTGATCGAGATTGAAGGTACTCTGTGCCCGCTCGATCCTCTTCTCAAGCGACCCGACCAGGTACACATGAAAAGCAGTCTCCAGCTCCCTGGTGACGATGTTGGCCCCCCGGCCCACCAGAATAACATTTCCCATTTGCGCAAGGCTCAATATGGTTGCGTTAGTCTGTTCCACAAGCGTCCAGGTTGAGGGGTGCAAACCAAGCAATTCCTCAATTGCATCGGCCAGAGAGCTTTTGTGGCCTTCTTTCATAAAATCGCCAATGCTCTTGTGGTGATTGTGCTCCTCCAACACCTTTGCCACGAGATGCTGAGAGAAAACGGTCCACACCTCACGAGAAGAAGTGTGTGTTTGCAGATAGTCGGCCAGATTTGAAGCGACCGTAAGACCGCCCGCCCCTTCTGCCCGTGAAATTGTTATTGCTGGTTTAGTAGGTGTACCGGAAGTATCTTTGTTCTTAGGGTCAAAGTTGCGCTCGATGAAAGACTCACTTTTTTCAGAGCTAATATTTTCCCACATGTATCGGTCCTCCTATTCCTTTTGTGCTCCCTGTCGTCCACCCACTTGCAGACTCATTTCTTATCAGGCGCGGGGAATGGTATATCTCCGGTCATGCGTCTACTGAACCCTCAAAAAATATCTTCCTGGCTCCTTCCTTCTCCAAAAAAAACTTTTTCCGTGTTTAACCTATATCCTACCGTTAAAAGTTTGTCAACACATTTTTTTGAGGCTGTTTTTTGTAGATTCACGCCTTTTTTTCTGGATTTTTCACAAAAATCATCAGCAGCGCGGCAAGGATAGCTGCAAATACCGCAATGCCAAATGGGATATGAAAGGACCCTGTAGCATCCCTTATCTGACCGCCCATCCTGTTTGCAATGATAGCACCTGAGCCATAAAACAGGGTCAGCGCCCCTATGACAGTGCCCATCATTTCTCTCTTAAAATAATCCCCGCCGCAGGCGCCATACATCGGGAACGTTGCCCCGAAAAATGCCCCGATAAAACCAATACTTATAAACAGCCAGGGTTCATTCCCCCCTGCAAGGATGATACTCAATATGCTCAATGCGATACAGGTATTGGATATTATAAGTGTCATGCGTCTGCCGATATAGTCAGATGCCATCGGGATTGTGAGCACACCGACAATCTGCCCCATGCCGTGAATAGTTGCAAGCATGGAAGCCTTGCCGTACGGGAATCCCAGTTCATACCTTGCATAGTCGACCATAAAGGTAAGGATAAGATAGAGGGCAGCAGCAATCAAAAAATAGGAGAAACCTATGAACCAGAAGCGCGGCAGTGCAAGGATCTCTGAAAACCTTATTTTTTGTGACTGTGCTGAAGGGGCGCCCTGAGCAGGTGCACCATCGTCAGGCAGTTGCCTCCACGGAGAAACTCCTTTATCTTCAGGCTTGCTCCTTAAAAACAATGCATTTACCACGACCATAAGAAGTGCTGCCATGCCTAAGAAATACCAGCAGTATCTCCAACTCCACTGTGCTACCACAACGGGGTAAAACTTTCCCATTGTAGCAAAACCAAGCCCGAATCCGGTAGATAGTATGCCGAGCGCCATCCCTTTCTTTTTGATAGCAAACCACTTCTGGACAAGTGTTATAATTGGCGTCCACATGGCCGCTCCACCCATGCCGACAATCCCGTAAAAAATACATGCCTGCCAGAAATTCTGTGCCGTGCCCATCAGAATAGTTCCAACTCCGAGGATAACGCAGAAGAATGATATCACCCTCCTCGCACCGAGACGGTCCGTAAGATAACCGGTAAAGAGGGAGAAAATGACATATACAATAAAATAGGAATTGAATATGTCGCCCCCCTGCCTTCTTGTGAACCCCATTGTCCGTATCATCTCAGGCAATAAAACGCTATAACCGAGGCGTATCCCGTAGTTGATATAGAGGTCTGCAAAACATACAGCGAGGATTATCCAAGCCCAGTGGAGGCCGCTGCTCGCAGGTTTCCTTTCGTCAGCCATATCCATATCCCCCTTTTTTAGCGTTTAGCGTAGAGCGTTTAGCGTTTAGTTTTAAATCTTATACGTATACATTTCACCTTCACCATTCACAGATGATTAGATGTTTAGATGACTGGAAGTTTAGCTAACCCTCTAACCTTCTGCTTTTCCACCCTTTCACCTTTCCCCTTCAGCCTTCAGCCTGCTTTTTCACTATTCACTGCTCTTCATATTCCCAGTTTCGCCCTCTTCTCCTCGATATGCGCCAGGATGCCATCCACTGCCTTCACCGGGTCTTTTTCTACGCTCATGATGCCGCCTGTCACGTGCCTGCAATCTTCTGTCAGGAGTTTAACAAGGTTCGGTCCGCCTGTGACCGTGGGTACCGGATTTACATATGTATAAAGACCGAATGCAAGGGCAAATACTGCATCAATGGTGGCCTTCTGCTCCATATATTCAGGAGCCACCGCCGCCACAGGAAGGTCGGAAACAGAAATGCCTCCCATAGAATACGACAGTGCGGCAAGCAAGTCAGCGATACGGCCCGTATCAGTGCATGTACCGTAGCTGAGGACCGGCGGTATTTTGAGCATTTCACAAATCGCCTTAAGGCCGTTCCCTGCCATCTCTTTTGCTTCGAGGCTGCACAGACCGGCAACCTGCATGGCAGCGTTTCCACAGCCCATGGAAAGAACAAGAATATCACGCTTAATCAGTTCTTTTGCTATCTGGACACTGTGCACATCCTGTCCCGAATCCCGAAGGGATGTACAGGACACAAGCCCTGCGACACCGCGCAGTGTCCCGGACGTTATCGCCTTAATTAATGGCTCGGGTGATCCTCCAAGGGCTTCAATGATACTCTCAGTCGAAAAACCAACAATAGCCTCTCTCATGGGCAGCCCTGTTACCGGCTCAACTGTTGCTCTCCTTTCCTTAAAATTATCTATGGCCATCTGAAGAAGCTGGGCAGCCTGTCCTTCAACCTCCACAGGATCGTAGTCAATCCTGTCTCTGACGCCCTCAAAAGCCACAAGCTGGCTTACCGGGATAAGTTTGAATTTATATTTTTCGGCATAAAACGGGTCAATGGGCATGCTGCAGTTCATATCGCAGGCAAAAAGGTCTATGCACCCGCTCGCCATTATCGCTTCCTGCATAATCCAGTTGCCGGTAAATCCATAAAATACATTATCCATATCCCATCGCTGGATCATCTCCTGGCCGGTTTCGATATTCGCAATAATTCTAAGGCCTTTAGCACCGACAGTCTTTGCCTTCTCCTGCCATTCGGGTTTTCTGGCAAGCTGCACCATGGCAAAGCCGAGGAAAGGTTCATGCCCGTTGGGAAGCACATTTACATAGTCCGGGTCAAGCACACCAAGGTCAACCCGCATTTTGTGCAGCCGCGGCGTGCCGAAAAGGATGTCCTGACAGTACTCATTCACTATCTGACTCTGGTATGCCGTAGCAATGGAAAGCCGCATGGCCTTTAATGCCAGGCTCACATAATACCCGTCCACATTGGTAAGGCATGAGCTTGTAGCAAACATCATTTCACCATAGATACCGCCGGGGAATATGCCGAGTTTCCTCCACGTCTCTGCCCGTTCCTTTGGTGCAAGGGTCAGCACGATATGGCTCGGTTCATCGTATTTCCTGTTGAAATCTGTTTCAACATAGTTGCAGAGCATCATTGCAATCTCATCATCATCGAATGCTTCTGGAATATCGAACCGCTTTGCGAATGTTCTCAACTTTTCCGGATCCTTGATTTTGAACGGCGATTTACCGTTTGCCACCGCCTTGAGCATCTTAACAGTCTGTTCGGTATGGTAATGGTATGTGGATGCCCCCATGACATTTCTGAGCAGCATCATCCGCATGGCCATACCGTCACCGGTAATACCGCAGGCGCCCCTTTTGTCTTTCGCTACATCCGCTCTGCAGGGGCCGTTCGAGCAGAGGTCACACCGAACCCCTCCCTGACAGAAAGGACACCTCTGATCGGGGTTATCCCCGAGTCCCTGTGCCTGATAGCGATCCCATATGTTTGTCATCCCGTCTTTTTTAATCCTTTCGTAAACCTTACGGACTGAATCATGGTATGATATTCTTTCACCTTCCACGGTTTGCCTCCTCTTTATTGTATTGTTGATCAGTTATTTTACTCAATCCTATCAGACACACGAATTATCGTCAAGCAGCAATATTTTTCCGAATACAAAATTAATTTTTGCTAAAATACTTTTTTTGTATATAATTTGCTAATGAAAATTCTATACCCGCTGTTCGCGACTTCAATCCTCATTCTCATTGCAATAATCGGTATAGATTTCTTAATGTTATACACGCTTTTCGGAACCATCATCCCCTGTATTGCTTTTATCATTTTTATGACAGGTTTTATTTATAAGATCATTACATGGGCGCGCTCTCCGGTTCCATTCTGCATCCCCACTGTCTGCGGGCAGCAAAAATCGCTGCCGTGGATAAAATCAAACAATACGCAAAGCCCATCGACAACACGGGGTGTTATATGGCGCATGACATCAGAAATATTGTTTTTCCGCTCCCTTTTCAGAAACGATAAGGCCGAATTGAAGGGAACGCAGGGATTGACATACGACAGCAGTAAATTATTATGGCTTGGAGGACTGGCCTTTCACTGGTCGCTTATTATTATCCTTGCAAGACACATGAGATTCTTTACTGAACCCGTCGCGCCATGCATAATATTCTTGCAAAACATAGACGGGATGTTCCAGTTGGGGTCGCCCGCTTTTTATATATCTGGTATATTTATTTTTATTGCGCTCATGTACCTCCTTTTCAGAAGAATTGCCTTTCCCCGGATACGGCTCATATCCCTTTTTTCAGATTATTTTGTCCTTTTTCTTGTCCTTGGCATCACAATTTCAGGATTCCTGATGAGGCATTTTTATAAAGTTGATATCTATGCGGTGAAAAGAATTATCATGGGAATATTGATTTTTAAGCCATTAACAATCACAGACATAGGCCTTATCTTTTATATCCATATATTCCTTGTATCTATCCTTTTCGCCTACTTTCCGTTCAGCAAACTCATGCATACTGGCGGTGTTTTTTTAAGCCCCACAAGGAATTTAAAGAATGACAGCCGCATGAAACGGCATATTAACCCCTGGAATTATCCCGTAAAAGTTCATACCTATGAAGAATGGGAACATGAATTCAGGGGGGCGCTGAAAGAGGCAGGGCTACCGATAGAGAAAAAGAGATAGCGTAGAGCGAAGAGCGTTTAGCATGGAGCGCAGAGGGAAAAAAGCCGAAGATAGGAAGTTACGAAGATACGAAGCTGCACTAACTTCTCAACTCCCTAACCTCGTAACTTCGGGCGGTATGGCTGAATGCTAAACGCTGAACGCTGAGGCTAACAAGATGACTGAAGATAAACTGAAAAAACCTGACGAAATGCTGAATGATGTCAATCTTGAACCGAAAGCACAGGATTGGATGAACACAAAACCTGAGTTTCGCAAAGGGACATATCTGTACAGTGCACCCTTGAAACATCAGAAATATCTTGAACTGCCCAATTCACGGGAATGGCATCCAACCGACATAGACTGGAAGCTGCCTGAAAACTGGAAAGAAATCATTCTAAACGGAATGGCAGACCTTTTAAAAAAACACCGGTCTTTCAGGCTTTTTCTCGATATATGCGTAAGGTGCGGGGCCTGCGCAGATAAATGTCATTTCTTTCTGGGCTCAGGCGACCCGAAGAATATGCCCGTATTGCGGGCAGAGCTTTTACGGTCAGTCTACAGGAGATATTTCACAACCGGCGGGAAGCTCTTCGGAAGGCTTGCCGGTGCCAGAGACCTCGATGAGAATGTTTTAAAAGAATGGTTTTACTATTTTTACCAGTGCACAGAATGCAGGCGATGCTCCGTCTATTGTCCTTACGGGATCGATACCTGTGAAATCACCATGATGGGCAGGGAACTTCTCAACCTTGTAGGATGCAATGTCCAATGGGTTATTGAGCCTGCGTCGAATTGTTTCCGGACAGGAAACCATCTTGGCGTCCCTCCCCATGCCTTCAAAGAAACCCTCGAATTCGCCCTTGGGGAGTTAAAAGATATAACAGGGATTTCCATTGAGACCCCCATTAACAGGAAAGGGGCAGAAATCCTTTTTGTAGCACCATCCGCTGATTATTTTGCAAGCCCTCACTGGTATACACTCCTCGGCTATCTCATGCTTTTTCATGAAATAGACCTTGATTACACGTGGAGCGCCTATGCATCTGAAGGCGGAAATTTCGGCCTCTTTCACTCACCGGAACTCACAAAGAGGCTCAATGCAAAAATATACGCAGAAGCAAAACGCCTCGGGGTAAGGTGGATCCTTGGCGGAGAATGCGGTCATATGTGGAGGACAATCCATCAGTATATGGATACCTTCAACGGCCCTGCCGATTTTCTGGAAGAACCGGTATCTCCCATTACAGGTACACCATTTGAAAATGCTAAATCTACAAAAATGGTCCATATATGTGAATTCACCTCTGACCTGATCTATAATAATGCGCTGAATCTTGATAAAACACGGAATGACAAATTTAAGATTACTTTCCATGATTCCTGTAATCCGGCCAGAAGCATGGGACTTCTTGAAGAACCGCGTTACATTATAAAAAACACATGCAACCATTTTCATGAAATGCCCGAGAACACAATAAGAGAAAGAACTTTCTGCTGCGGAAGCGGGGCAGGTCTCGGTGCAGACGAAAATCTTGAAATGAGGCTGAGAGGAGGATTCCCGCGAGCCAATGCAGTAAAGCATGTCCATGAAAAGCATGGGGTCAATATGCTTGCCTGCATATGCGCTATTGACAAGGCGGCTTTACCCCCATTACTTGACTACTGGGTGCCCGGCATCGGTGTCTGCGGTGTCCACGAACTGCTCGGTAATGCCCTCATTATGGAAGGAGGAAAGGAAAGAACAACGAACCTTCGCGGAGAACCGCTGATTGAAGAGGAAGCAGTGGAGGATGTTTAAAAACAGTTTTGAGTGTTAAGTTAGGGAAAAATGCAGCTTATGGCTCATGGGAATAGTAAAAGGGAAAAGGTGAAAGGTTAAAAAAACAGGTGATGGGCTATGGGCAATAGGCGATATAACTCACAAATCTCAGATTACGGATTACATATCACGATTTTATATTCACTTGAACCCTCGACCCCT
>CAYMTB010000103.1:0-2503 GCA_964393225.1 uncultured Syntrophorhabdaceae bacterium | reverse complement strand
ATAAGATTAAGATTACAGCTGGAATTATTATATTTCTTATCATTATGCTAACCCCATTCTGGTATAACGGCCTTACAGGGAAGGCTACGTATGTGCCTCAGCTTAAAATTGGAACAGATGCAGAGCAATGTATAGAAAATACATCATATATGAGGTCTAACCATTCCGATTTACTCAATAAATGGAAAGAGGCGGTTGTGAGAGAGGGGATGAGGGTTCATAAAGCAGGAGACGGGAAACTATACATTAAAAGTTTGACGGGCACATGTTTGAACTGTCATTCCAACAAAGCCCAATTCTGTGACCGTTGTCATAACTATGCCGGAGCAAAACCACAGTGCTGGGATTGTCATATCATACCGGGAAACACAGCAGGCCGGAGGCCGGAGGAACAAAACGTGGAAGGTGAAAGGTGAAAGTTTTAATCCTGCTGAAGGCGGAACAACGTGAAAATTAAAGGGCTTCAAGCTCTCCGCTCCACGATCTATGCTATGAGAGGTACCGTTGAATAGAAGAAAGTTTTTGAAATTAACTGGATTGTCCATTGCCGGATTGTCGTTATCCTCCGTTTTCAGCATATTAACTAAGGGATTATTCGCCAGCACACCAAAACAAAAAATAACATCTTATATCAGAAAATGGGGGATGGCGGTAAATCTTGATGCATGCGCAAAAAAACCCGGTTGCAGGGACTGCATAGATGCGTGCAGCATTGTTCATAATGTTCCCGGCCTTGGCAGCCCCAAAGAAGAAGTGAAGTGGATATGGAAAAGTCCGTATCCAGCGGTTTTTCCTGAACACACTCACATAATAAACAGGGAAGAGACAATAAACCTTCCCGTCATGGTGTTATGCAATCACTGTGATAACCCGCCGTGTGTAAAAGTTTGCCCTACAAAGGCCACATGGAAAAGCGAGGATGGAATTGTCATGATGGATTATCACCGCTGTATCGGATGCAGATACTGTATGGCTGCCTGCCCTTATGGGGCAAGAAGTTTCAACTGGTTTGATCCGCGGTTATTTTTAAAAACAGTATATCAGGATTTCCCCACAAGAACAAAGGGGGTAGTAGAAAAATGCAATTTTTGCGAAGAAAGGTTGGTACGAGGTCTTTTGCCGGCCTGTGTCGAGGCGTGCAAGGAAAATGCCCTCATCTTCGGTGATCTCGCAGTTATCGATTCGGATGTGAGGAAAATACTGAAGCAGCGGCACAGCATCATAAGAAAACCTCATCTTGGTACTGAACCAAAGGTGTTTTATATACTGTGAGGGATTATGCTTGGTAAAGCGCTAACAGGAGGTAAAAAATACTGGATGTGGATTATACTGCTCGGCGCGGTCATCCTGGCTGGTTTCGCATCGTACCTTCTCCAGTTAAAATTCGGCTTAGGCATAACCGGCATGGGAAGAAATGTCTCATGGGGTTTGTATATCTCCAACTTTACCTTCTTTGTAGGCGTTGCCGCATCAGCAGTCATAGTAGTCCTCCCTTATTATCTCCATAATTATAAAGAGTTCGGGAAAATCACCGTTTTCGGAGAATTTCTTGCCGTATCGGCAGTAATAATGACTATTCTGTTCATATTCGTCGACCTGGGTCAGCCGGCCCGTGTTCTCAACATCATCCGGTATCCCTCTCCTAAATCAATACTCTTCTGGGATATGATCGTGTTGAATATCTACCTCCTGCTGAATCTTACCATCGGGTGGCAGACGCTCAATGCCGAGCGTAAATCCGAACCGCAGCCTGCATGGATCAAACCGCTCGTAATCCTGTCAATCCCCTGGGCAATAAGTATTCATACTGTAACTGCCTTCATTTATTCGGGACTCAGTGCACGGCCATTCTGGCTTACAACGATTCTTGCACCACGGTTCCTTGCATCAGCGTTCGCATCAGGGCCTGCAATCCTTATCCTGTTGTGCTTTATCGTGAAAAAACTTACCCGGTTCGATGCAGGACGTGAAGTTACCCGGAAGATAGCACAGATAATCGCATATGCGATGGTTATAAATATTTTCTTATCCCTTGTTGAAATCTTTACCGTTTTCTACAGCAATATCCCCGAGCACAGCCTGTATGTTAGATTGCTTCTTTTCGGCATAAACGGACATCTTTTGCTGAGCCCCTGGATGTGGGCTTCCGTTGCTCTCGGATGGGTATCAGCAATCCTTCTGGTAAATCCTCAAACGAGAAAGAATGATACCATCCTTGTGGCAGCATGCATCGCCGTCATTATTTCAATATGGATTGAAAAAGGGCTCGGCCTCGTTGTATCCGGCTTTATCCCTTCCCCTCTTGGCGAAATAACAAGATATATACCCACTACACATGAAATTGCCATCACAGCGGGGATTTACGGAATAGGAATCCTTGTCCTCACGGTACTTATAAAAATCGCCATAGCCGTAAAGAAAGAAGCTGATAGCTGAAAAAGCTTCAGACCTTTTTATAATTTGTCAGATATATCCCTGTGCTTACAAAGACAAGTCCGAAAAT
>CAYMTB010000102.1:0-11792 GCA_964393225.1 uncultured Syntrophorhabdaceae bacterium | reverse complement strand
ACACAGTAGTATAGAGAAAGAATTGTATGATGAACTGACACTATATTATTTTCAGGGGCTTGGTTATCACGGAAGGATATTGAATGGCGCATTTGCTGACGTTATAGCATACAACCCACTCACAAAAGAAATTGCCATCATTGAGGCAAAAAGTACCAGGGAAAAGGATGCGCCGGTTACTTGGATAACACCGTTTAATATCAGAGGTAAAAATCGTAGGGAAATACTGGAACACATTGTTAAATCCCCATACTATAAAGGGAACGCAGGACTGATGCGGCTTTACGGATTTACAATTTCGAGTCAGCTCTACACATATCACCGACAGGCTCGGGTATACCTCGACAAGTTGAATAAGAGGGAACCATTGTGGGAGGGGTTTAATATTCATGAAGCCATAATTGTTCCTTATCTTACGGTTCCTATTACAAACAGAAAACCCCTGAAACATGTGGTCAGTATTTTCAAGAAAAACAGGTTGATCAAGAAGGCTACGATGAAGACAACAAACCAACTGGTAATACTCCAGTTAACTTATTTCAAAAGGAGGCAGTAGAATGGCTCAGTATATCAATATTACATACGATATGGCAGTAAAGGAGCTCGTTGACGATGACACAGGAGAGGTTATAAAAGATATGAAGGACTGCGTTTGGCAGGGAGAATTGGTGGGGTCGGTGAGAGTAACTATTACTATCGCAGATTGTAGAATCACTTTTAATAATCGGACCTTTCAGAAATTGTGCCTTTCAGTACACAGACGGAGCCTCTCCTTGTTCAATCATGGTCGGCGAATACTAAGGTATGTCTGGCCAGTTACGACAAGGACACCGGTAAATTTGCAAGAACTATGGGATATGATGATGACAATTCCTCTGATAAAAGAGAACATCGAAAAGGTGTTCGCAATGAAAGGTGCTCAGGAAAATAGCGAGAGTAAATCCGACATGGAAGAGATAAAACAGCGTATTGCTAAATTGGAAGAGGTGACAAGACTTGGGGGTTCACCAATAACGGCATAGTTGATTAAGGAAGAGGGGATCAGGGTGATGCCTGGTCCTCTTTTTGTATGTAAACAGCCCATGTACCGCATAAAGAGGGAGAAATATGAAATGGATATGTTATGCACGGCCGGCAGCAACAGGTAAAACGTGTTACCACGAAAATACTACCGGCATAAACGCTGTGTTTTCCGGAAATAGAATACTGTGTTGTGAAATGTGCGGAAGTACAAAAAAGGCAAGCGATGATAGACATTTAAAAAGTGATATGGATAAAAAGGAGAGAAAAGTATGATTACCGGGATAGCCTTTTATCTTACAACAGGCAGAATTAACAGGAGTGAGCTATCCGAATTCAGCTCAGATGCATATGCTTTCTTTTCAATAGTTGCGTATATGTTGGCAGCAGCACAGGATGTAATGCTGATAAGATGGATAAATTCGCTAATTTAACCGAGAGGTCAAAAATTAATCTACCCGAATGAATGCCTATGCCGGAAATATTATGATGCTAAGGCCTGGGCTTGGTTAACGGAACACATCAATGAACTAAAGCAACCGATACTTTTTTGGAATATTGGAGCTGATTCTAAATAAGGGAGAGCAAAATGCCAAATTTAAAAAAGTTACATGTAAAAGAATGTATAGTTCTTAATTGCAGCAATCGTTCAGATCAAGGCACATTTGTTGGTGACTTATGCGCTCCTTGTTATGAATTTATTACCACAAGGAAAGGAAAAAACTCCCAAGCATATAGAAATGCCGTTGAGGTTGGAAAAAATGAAATTTTGAGTTTAATAATAAACGAGAGGTCAAAATGAATCTACCCGAATGTCCATGGCCGGAAGAAGTATGGCCTATGACAGATGATGAGTATGTACAAGCTATACCTGATCCAAAGTTAAGAACTGCTGTTTCTGGTTTCCTCATGAGAAAAGGATGGGAAATCTGCATGAAGCAATTGGAAGAAAGGAGGAAAGATGATTAACAGAATGACTATGACTGCCGGTGAATTAAAGCATGAAAGGAAAGGGAAAGATGTTTTCTATGCTAAGCGTGGCGGCGATGATTTTCAGTATGTAATAGAATTTGATAATGGGAGCATCCTGGGATATTGCAAAATAACCGATATACAGAAAACTATCGACAAGGCGATACGTGACTTTGAGAATACGCCGGACATAAGCCAGTATTAACAGGAGGAAGTAAAGTGGGTGACTTAACCAGATGTAATTATTGTACTCTGAAAGAAATTAAACGTAATGCAGAGAGAATGGGTTCTACGGTATACCTTCGTCCATCCGGCTTTATGGGTGGAACAGATGTATTTGTAGTTCCTGAAGGAGAGAAGCTGTCAGAGAAAGAAGATATGGTCCAGCCATGTGATGAATATCCAAATGGTAATGAGGCTTATTCAATATATCATAAGGCATGGATGATGGATATTTCTGACCATTGTGCTTGTTAATAAAGGAGGCAAATATTTAAATGTAATCGTAAATTTTGAAAAGAGGAAAAATGCTAACTTTTAATCCAGTAATATCAATCGAACGAGTAATTGCAAACAGGCTTTTGCGTGGGGCGACAGCAACAAGCATCATTTGCTATCTGAACCACCTCAAAGATGAAACATGGAAATATAACCCCTATATCAGAGCAGAAATAGATAGAATAAAACTTTCCGAACTGGTGCCTATTGAAAAAGAAATGTTTTACTATGACGGAATTCACAAAACTAAAGTATTGGCAACCAGGGAAATCAAGGAAGAAAACTTTAATCCAATGTGCCATCATTTGTTGGATAAGGTAAACATGATTCAGATATTAATAAATCACAGCACAACCAACGATACGGTGTGGATTAATGTATTCAGAAGGGATGTATCAAGAGGTAAATGAAAGGCACAGAGGCAGATGCGTGTAGTCCAACGAGTATTGCATTACAACGAGTATTGCTACTCGGCGTGAAAGTTGGTGGAAGTCCAGCCTGTCTCTGTGCCACACAATAAGGAACTGCAATGAACATAAAACTACAAATCGACAGTATAGAGAGGTTGAACATATGGAACAATTGAAAGATTATCTCGGCGATGGAGTGTATGCAATTTTTGACGGGTATGGCATTTGGCTACATGCGAATGATCACGAATGTCCTACTGATAAGGTATATCTGGAGCCGTCTGTATTGGAAGCGTTAAACCGTTTCTCTGCAAAATGTTACAGGAAAGAACCATGAAAAGGATGAAAGCAATTGTGAGGGTTATATGAGGAAATATAAACCATCAAACGGCGAAGAAGGGATGGCATTTGAGAAAGACTTTTGCTTACAGTGTGAATATGATAGAGCGTCATGGGAAAGAGAGGATTATGAAAATGGTTGTAAGGTGTTAGCAGCTACGTTTTCTTACCTTGTTACCAGTCCGAGTTATCCCGATGAATGGACGTATGATGAAGATGGTAAACCGACATGCACAAAGTTTAAGAAGGCTGCATAGATTATGAAGACCTGCATTGATAAAGAGAGGACTTGGGTGATTCCTGGTCCTCTTTTTTTTGCTGAAGATATATGGGGAAAGGTAAGGGATGGGTTTATGACGACGGAAATGTATGATTTTCTGACGATAGTGGGTGCAGGATGAAGGCTTGATAATACATGCCTATACGTAAACATGTAGCACCTCCAACTAAATAGCCTTATTGACGCCGCAGAACAGAGATTGCCACACGAAAGAGAGTGTTAGGTGTATGATTACTTTTTGGTCGATGCAAACTGGATAAATTCACTCATTGCTCTTATTCTTTCCTCGTTCCTTGCGTAGGTATCACCATCTTTTGAAATCAGATCCAGATTCAACATTGATTGAAATACAAAAGCAGGCGAATGGAGCAAGTAAGGCTGATCATCCTTTAAACTTCTCGCTTTATTTTGCGCAGTATTTCCGTTGGTTTTGGGCATCTCGGCCTCGTATTGCCCAAGTAAGTTTTGGAATTCCTTTTTATTGGCAAGAGCCTTCCTCATCCTTTTCAACGACGAAAGCTCGTAGCGTTTGTAATATTCATAAATCTTCTCATTCAATTCATTAACAGATGCATTTGCCTGCAACTTGAACCGCCTGACGACTCTATTCTTCTTTATCTGATCCTTCTTATTTAAAATATACGCTATTGGTCCAAAAATAATTATTAATAGTAAGAATAAGGATAAGACATAGACGGGAATACGCACGACTTGGACCCAAAAAGACCCAGAAATTACCTTCAATAAGAATGTCTCTTTCATTTGATCTGTTGTAAGGTCAGCCAATAGAAGCTTCTTTGTGCACGCAATTTTCCCTTTCGGAAAGATAGCGAGCGTGCTTTGCTCCGGGTTAAGGATGAGAAACTTCGTGGTGAATGACTCGTTGGGCTCGATTATGACCTGGGAGAACTCAACGTTGGACGGATCGCGTACACGTATGCCTGCATTTTGCCTCAGATATTCGGTCGTGGCACCTATGATTTCTGCCTTTATTACTTCACCAGAATTGATGCCAAGGCCCAAAGGAGAAGCATCATCATAGTATGTCTTGAGGATTGGGGATCGACCTTCATTGCTTATTCTTACGATAAGTACAGATAAGGTCTTATGAGCTTTTCTTATATCTTCGGCATTATAGATTATACTTAATCCACTGACATCTTCCCTAACATCAAGTATTTTGGTGTTGCTTAGAATTTCGTATTTGACTACTGGGCTTGTATCTCTGAAGAATCCCGTATAAATGGCAATACCACCAAATATGGCGGCAAAAATAAAGCCAAAAAAAGACCAGCTAAACTTCTTGTCGATTTGTGCGACCTTCTCAATTAGCCCCATATTTCCTTATACTCGAATTCAACTATTAAGTATACAGTAATATTTCTGCACGATCCCAGCTCGGTAAAGTTTTACAGAAAACTTCTGAGATATCAAAATATCAAATAGAGGCAGGCTTACATGGTCATTTGATCAACAAAGCCATACCTATCCGGGATACACATTGTTTATAGATGGCATTATCGGAGAAGAGACCATCATTATTTCATTACCTCATTCAGCAAGGTATCGTAGCTATCAATAACCTCATATTTCACAGTGTCACTACTGATCTTCTTGAAGTGCTATCTCGCACAATGGATCTTTAGTTCCTCAGCTTTTCTGAGTTGCATAGAGGATAAATCTCCCTTTGTTTCAGCAACGAAATAAATGTGCTTTACTTTTTCTTCATGGAAGGCAATTGCCCAATCGGGATTATATTTACCAACCGGGGTGTTGATATAAAATCCGCTTGGAAGCTTCACATATACTGCTACTTCTTCGTATTTATCAAGTTTAGTTGCAAACTTCTTTTCATTTTCTGAATCATAAATAATATGGTCGTAAAGGTGCTTGTCTGCTTGCATAGCATTCACTCCGAGCCTACCCTTTAAGGCAGATCCGGTAAAGATATTAGTAGAATAAGCCTCTTCAAGTCTGTTGTATGTTATATGTTCAATGATAACCGTTGCCTTCTGTTCATTGATGAGATTAGAAGCTTTAATAATAAACTCTTCCGGATTACGGTGAAATTGCTCAAATGTTACTTTTTCAATACCTCTCAAGATTGCGCCAACAGTACTTCTTGTTAATCCTGTTTCAGCAACAATTTTGCCAATCAGGTCATACTTAACACTCGTGTTGATTGCTGAATCTACCTTGCCGGTTCCGCCGGTCAATTTCGTGAACGCTTCGCCGCTTTGTAACGCTTCTTTGGATTTGATAGTCTTCATTTCTCCATGCTCAATCTTGAAGAATATCTGAGAGACTCTGAGATCCTTATTCAACGCACGAATAGATTTTTCTATTAATTCATTTGTATCGAAATCCACAACATAAGCAGACTTTGCATTGATTTTGTTCCATAGCGCCTTAAACTCCTTCATCTGCAGTTTTGTATCGTTCAGTTTCAATTCAATATTATTGCTTCTGGCATCTTCCGGAATCATAGCTTGAGAATTGTAAATTGTGTTAAGAATATTGATAATGTCTACTTTGTAAGGGGTAAGGCCTTCTGGTACTTGCAAAGCCCCTGATTTAATATCTTCGTAGTATTTTTCGGTTAATGCATTGTCATCATCAATATATCCGTTTCTGATAAGACTGTTTGTGAGCTTATTTGCAAGCTTATGATCAATAACCTGTTCATTCAGTCCATTTTCGTCTTTAATCACCTTGTTTTCAAACAGATCAGCCGTAACCTCTCTCGGCCTATCAGCAACAATTTCTGCGATTTCTGATTGAAGTCTTTTTGCAAAACTGTCATAGCTCTCATTGGCAACTATTGTAAGCACATTTACATTGTGAACATCTCCACCGAGGACATTGCTGTCCATACGATCGCCATTATTATTGACACAAAGGCGAAGTCCACGACCGACTTCCTGGCGTTTACGGACATCTGACCCGCTTTGTTTAAGGGTACATATCTGAAAAACGTTAGGATTATCCCAACCTTCACGAAGTGCAGAGTGAGAAAAGATAAAACGTACCGGTTCTTTTCGGTCCAGCAATCTTTCTTTATCTTTCATGATTAAGTCGTAAGCATCCGCATCGTCAGATGTATTTTCTTTTTTGTCTCCGATTTTACTGTTTGTAATTCGGTTACTCTTCTTGTCGATGGAGAAGTATCCTGCATGGGTCTTATCGGTTTTGATTTTACTAAGGTACTTTAAATAATCATCTTCACCGATTCCCATCTGCCATTCGGCAAGTGCAGCATTATATTCTTCTTCAAAAATCTGTGCATATTCGCCGTTAAAAACTTTTCCGGCATCATCATACTGTTTATATTTAGCCACCTCATCGATAAAGAACAGCGACAACACTTTTATACCATTATAAAATAGCTGGCGTTCTCGCTCCAGATGAGACTTGATTGTTTCTCTGATCTGAATGCGTCGAATATGTTCATCATTGACAGATCCAAACACATCACCTGAAGAGATGATAATACCATTTGTGAATTCAACCCTATTCGTTGCACCGTTAATCCTGGATACCGTATATCCTTTATATTCATCAAGTTCACCTGACTGCTCATACAGATTATCACCTTCTCTTATGACCCTTGAAGCCTTTCTTATACCACTGACTCCCTTGATCTCAAATTCCAGGGTGGCTGTTGGTGGACGATCTCCGGATAAATTAATTTTCTCAAGATATAAATAGCTTTCAGTTGCCGTTGTTCCTGAAACAGAAATTCCTTTAACAGCTATTTTTTTAACCAGTCTCTTGTTGTATGCCTCTAAAGCGTCAAGTCGATAGATCATGTTATATATGGAGTCTTTTTTGTGTGTTGCAGAATAACGCAAGGTCATTAAAGGTTTAAATTCCTTTAATCTTTGCTTCGTTGCCGTACCTTCCACAGACTGAGGTTCGTCAATGATCAGGATTGGATTAGTTGCAGCAATGACATCAATGGGACGGCGAGATCGGAAGCTGTCCATTTTCATATAAATACGTCTGGCATCTTTCCCTTTGGCATTAAAAGCCTGAGAGTTTATAATCATTACATTAATGCCGCTGTCATTGGCGAACTTATCGATTTTAGTTAAGTCCTGAGAGTTATATATAAAGTAGCGGATCTTTTTGTTGTACTCTTCAGCAAAATGGTCGCATGTCAAATCAAAGGTCTTGAAGACACCTTCACGAATAGCAACCGATGGTACCACAATAATGAACTTGCTCCACCCATACCTTTTATTCAGGTCAAACATGGTTTTTATGTAGACATATGTCTTTCCGACTCCTGTTTCCATCTCAACTGTCAGGTTGTATTTACCTTCAAGCTTTTCTGATGGCTCGATTTGATATAGCCTTTGTATTCTTTGCAGGTTCGCTTTTATAGCATCATCGGAGATAAGAACTTTTTTATTGTTAAAACCAGTAAGATCAAATTCGCTTGAAATTGTAAGCTGTTCTGCCCCTTTATGGACCCCTTTATCAATTTTGAAACTACCTTTATCGATAATATAGGTAGGAGAGATATTGGGCTGGCCGGCAAAAACATCACATACCGCTGCAGCTGCATCTGCTTGAAATTTCTGATGCTTAAACTTTAGCTTCAATGTTTGCTACCCCCTATATCACTTTCACTGTCGTATTTGGTGCAAGCAGTTTAAATATTTCCTCAACGTTGATTTTATCTGGACTGTTGGTAAAGCTACTGTCTCTGAATACCACACGAAGCGGCTGGCGCTTTGCTATTTCTCGAACGATGTTTTCAGAAATTAATGCTGCAAAACATGCGACAAGCGAGTCTTCATCAACGGTATGAACTGAAACACCTTCAACCTCTTCAATCTTGTGGTTTAATGATAATGGCAATCCCCAATCAAGGAGTACGCCATAAAGTAAGTCTAAATCTGTGCGGTCTTCTTTAATATTAGATTCCAGTCCAGCAAGCATTGACTGACTGTACTCATTCGCGGCATAGTAAACATCTTTCATATTGGTGCTATCTACTTTTAACACTCTGAAACCTATATCAACTAATGGTTTTGCCACCTCTCCAATTTTCAACTGTTTATTGCTCTTGACGATTTCCTCATTAATTTTGTCTCCAGCGCGACGAATTCGCTCTTTTCCGATCTCAGAAATATTCTTATATCCAGCTTTGTAGGCTTCGCTGTCTTCACTGCAAGGTTCAGGCAATTGCACCATAATAAATTTACGGTTCCCACCATCTTCAGTATTGAGCTGCATGGTTGCGTGAGCAGTGGTAGAAGAACCCGGGAAAAAATCGAGGATAACTGAGTTGGGGGTTGAGCCAAGCTTTATTAATTCTTTTATTAGATTAACCGGTTTTGGATTATCAAAGATTGTCATATTCCCCAAAAGGTTAGTCATTTCTTGTGAACCTTGCGTGTTTAGCGGTACAAAATCCCATAAAGTTGTATAGGTGATGCCTTGTTTTACATCACATAAAAATCTCTTTAGTTTTGGTCTTCCTTTCCCGTCTTCACCAAAATAAATTTCATTATTGATAATAAGCTGCTGAATCTTTTCTTTGTTGAATCTCCAGTTGCCTTTAGAAGAAGGATAATGTTCTTCTCCTGTTTGTGGATTAACTATAGGGAAATACAATGAAGCAACATATCTTCCCCCTTTCACGTTTGCCATTAGATCTCCAGATGTCCATGGTCCCTTGGGGTGATTGCCTATATTCTTGTACCGATCTAATTGTTCAGCAGTTCGCTCTCTCAGATTTAAAACCATATTCTCTCTTGATTTGCTATAAATCAAAATATACTCATGTGCAGCGCCAATAATTTGATCATTGGGTGGTGTTGACCTTTTTTTCCAAATAATTGACACTACAAAATTCTTTTCCCCAAAGACTTCGTCGCATATTTTTCGCAAATTATTAATCTCGCCATCATCAATACTAATAATAATAACACCATCTTCACTTAATAGACTGTGAGCAAGCTTTAATCGCGGGTAAAGCATACTGCACCAGTCGCTGTGAAATCTTCCGTTGGTTTCTGTATTTTGAAAAAGACGATTTTCTTCTTCATCATATAAGCCAATTTGTTCATTCCATTCTTCTTTGCCAATCTTAAAACTATCTCTGTAAATAAAGTCTTTGCCTGTATTATATGGAGGATCGATGTATATCATCTTAATACTGTTCAAATAGCTTTCCTGTAACAGCTTTAAAACATCCAGATTATCGCCATCAATATAAAGATTTCCTGTATTCTCCCAATCTTTACTCTCTTCCATAATTGGACGCAAAGTCTTCCGGATAGGCGTATTCCCCTCCATGATTGCTGCCTTTTTACCAACCCAGGTAAAGTCATAGCATTCTTCTCCATCCACTACATCATTAGACAATTCCTGTTTCAATAGCTCAAAATTGATACCTTTTTTGAGATTGCCGTCTTCGTCTCTCGTCTCGGTTATAACATTCGGAAAAAGCCTTCCAATCTTCTCTATATTCTTCTGCGTCATATCAACGCTCTCCATTTTCAACTTCTCCATCTGATACCTCCATTTACTTCAGATTGCTTTCAAGCTGAGCCTTAGCTTTTCTAAGTTCACCCACCAATTTTACCTGACGATTATACTGTTTTTCATTTTTTATTTTGGTCTCAAGCTTGTTAATATAAGTCTCAAGCTTTTCCTGCTCTTTGGCCTTTGTGACTGCTTCTTTTATATCTGAGCCAGTCTCTGTTTGCAGCTTACCATCCGCTACTTGCAGCAAAAAGTTTTCATAGATCTTATCCAAATTCAGTCCTTCAATTCTCAATGACAAATCACCATACTGTAACCAGCCTGTTTTATAATAGCTGTCCACTTTGAACTTACCATCACGGCTTTTGCTGTCTTCCTTAAAGCTGATCCATATCTGTCCCAAGTCCTTATACCTTAATACGAATACAAGGTGATAGGGTATTTCACGGTCTATTACCTCGATAATATTCTTGCTGATATTTTGTTCCTTCAAGACAATTTCTATAACTTCTATTTCTGTAACATTTGTGCCAGCAGCAATATTAAATGTCTCCGGTGACAGCTTGTTCTTCCAATGTATTGTGTCGATCTTTTTCACAAACTGTTGTTCCAAGCTACTCGATACATTTAATTTGTCATAAAATTTTTGTTTTGGTATTCTCTTATTAAAGACAGTGCTCTTAGGGAAATCCAGCATCTACTTCACCACTACAAAGCAAATTAATTCAAAGTCATTCAGTCCATTGATATTGGTTCTCAGAGCTGTAGTTCCTCCTGCTGTAAACAGGCTATCAATATCGCTATCCTCATTAACATGGATAATCGAAGCAATTGTTTCCTGTAAAAGGTCAGAGTATTTGATCATCTTTCTGCCATCATTGGTGCTTTCATTAAACTGACGGCAAAGCTCCGCAATAGGTTCTGTTTTGCCTCTACAGATGAGTCTCAGTATATCTAAGGTCTTCTTCGGATCAAGATGGTTGGACACAACATCGCCGTTATCCGAAATGTAGACTATATAAAAAGGGTGCAGCCTGTTCTGATTTTTTACATTGATATCTTTATTGATGTTTTTGAGAACATATATAACACCAGGAGGGATTTCCTTTCCATCATAAGGAACAACTGCATGCATGCCGAAAGGCGTCTTGTCCAAATCAGGATTTTCTTTGATGTAGCCAATCAGATCCATGCGGAATTCGTTAAGCCCCAAATCCATAATAGATACACCGCTGGACATTTCTTCAATATCCACAACCTCATTTTGCAGTCTTTCAAGCTGTTGTTTGCGATACTCTAAATCGCCTTTGTCATCATCGATAGGGTTATCGTCACCTGTTGCAGTCATAACAGTGACTTTCATACGTGTTTCAACTCTTGCTTTCAATTTGATATAATCATCAAGATCCAAGTCCGGCCAGAAGTTTACCAATTGAATTACATCGTTTTTGCTTCCAATACGGTCGATACGACCAAACCGCTGAATAATGCGGACAGGATTCCAATGGATGTCGTAATTGATGAGATAGTCGCAATCCTGTAGGTTTTGACCTTCAGATATGCAGTCTGTTGCAATCAGCATATCAATGTCTGCTTTCTCGTTTGGCATAATCAAATGTTTTTCCTTCGAGACAGGAGAGAAGCATGTGAGTATAGTGTTGAGATCTGTACGCAGCTTCGGCACTGTGGTTTTACTATCGTTGCCGCCGGTCACCATTGCTGTATTCAGTCCATATTTTTCTTTAAGCATCTTGCTTATATGGGAATATAAATAC
>CAYMTB010000101.1:0-11950 GCA_964393225.1 uncultured Syntrophorhabdaceae bacterium | reverse complement strand
GTAAGAGAAAACATTATTCTGCCGACACTTCATGCCCTTGCAGGGCAGAAGTAAAATTTTACCCGCAGGGTGTGCGGGTTTGCCGGGATGAATCTTTCTCTCATACCGGCAAAAAAAACATCCCTCTCTGTAAACTCTGCGCCTCTGCGAGAGGAAGCATTAAGATTTTAAAGATTTATTTTTGACAAAAGAGAACTAATTAAGGAGGATCTGTTATGAAAGTAGTCCGATTTAAAAGTGCCGAAAGCTACGAACCGGAAAAAGACTGGAAGCGGGTAAGCCTTTGCAGCGAGAAAGATATTTCCATTGAACATTTCGTGAAGCCGCCGCATCACTCATCGCCGAATCACAACCATCCGAACGCGCAGGTGATGATCGTCCTCAAGGGCAAACTCGCAATCATCACCGATAAGGAGGAACAGGTCCTTGGCGAAGGCGATGCGGTTTATATCCCCGGAGATGAAATGCATATAGTCACGAACCCGCTTGATGAGCCATCCGTCGGCATTGACATATTTGTCCCCGGCAGGTCATTTGATTTCTGGCTGAAACGGAAAACCTCCTGACGAAAGCATGAAGAGGTAATGCCCAAAAGGCGGGGCAAATAAACAATACACAATCAGGTTTTCCATCTAATATATGTTAGCCGGAGAAAAGTGGAGCAGCAGATGAACCGACTCGCCACATTCAACGCCCCCTGGGGAACACCGCTGAAAGTAACAACGGGACTGTCCAGCCTCATCCTTGCCGGGATAGCGGCCATCGGCACCTTCTCCGGTCCTCATAACAATCCGCTCTGGATTCTCGGCATGATCGCGGCACCCCTGTCCATACTCTTCATTGCTGCCCTCTTCTCCATTCGAGGATACGTGCTGACCCGGGAGGCGCTCATCATCCGGCGTCCGGGCTGGAATTCAAAAGTATGGCTCTCCGGATTGCAGTCGGCAGAAGTGAACGCCGAAGCAATGTCGCAGTCAATCCGAATATTTGGCAACGGCGGTATGTTCTGCGTCACCGGAACATTCAGCAACAACAAACTCGGTTCCTATCGAGCCTTTGCAACAGACACAAAGCACTCTGTCGTGCTAAGATTCTCCGATCGTACGATTGTGGTGACACCCGATCTGCCTGACAATTTTGTCGCCAGAATCAAGGAACTGGCAAACCTGTGAAAACCGCTTATCCATTGTTCCGGGAATCTGTGGCATATCATTGAGCAAGTCGAGATAACTTAACCCTATACGCTGACCGCTAAAGAGGCAGCGTGGAGCGTTTAGTGTATATCTGAACAATGTTCAAAGCTTATTAGTAGCCAATATCCCGTCGGTCATCGGCCTCTGTCTTATAGTTGGCGGAATCCTGTCAGGTCAGATTAAAAATCATTCCGGCTGAAAAAGTCTGCGTGGTTTTATTTTGAGTGCAATCGCGTGAGGTACTGACGTCTCTTTTCTGGGCTGAAACGTTCGATGGCATAACGGAGCATGGTCCTCGGCATTTCTTCGAGATGTTTGCGCAAAAACACTTCCTCCGCCTCCTCCGAGCAGCGTTTTCCCACCTCTCTCAGCATCCAGCCCGCTGCTTTATGGATAAGATCTTCCCTGTCCCGGAGCAGGATGCTCGCAACGGCGAATGTATCTTCGTATTTCCCCTCTTTAATAAAATGAAATGTGGATATGATGGAGATACGTCTCTCCCAGAGGCTTTCCGACCGTGCGAGCTCATACAGTATCTCTTTCGGCCTTTTTTCGAGGTAAGCGCCGACAATCTTATCTGCAGAAAGATCGACAAGGTCCCAGTTGTTGATAAATGCCGTATGTTTGAGGTAGAGCCGAAATATTTCCTCCTTTATCCGGATATCGCCTTTTTTAAATTGCGCGATAAGGATGAAAAGAGCGATGAGCCGTTCTTCATGAATCTTTGATTTCAGGAGGACGAGAACATCTTCGAGGGCGAGATCGCCATACTTTTTTGCAATCTTACGTGAGGCAGGAACAACAATGCCGAGAAAAACGTCGCCCTCACCATACTGGCCGGGGCCGGTTTTGAAGAATCCCCGGAGCACCCTTGCCTTTTCCGGGTTCTCGAGTAGTTCCACATCTTTTCTGAGCGCATCGAGCATGGAAGATAGTATGGCCGGGATCTGTCTTTCCAGTCAAGAATAAATAACTTACTATGTTTTCCTGATTATCACAATTTCGCCGGATTCATCACATTTATCGACCATGAGCAGGCCCCGAAGCGTCAAGGGCGAGAGCCCTTCGACCAGTTCATCGTCTGTGTTCAATCCGCAGGCACCGCTAAGAGCCACCACCTGTCTGTGCACCCTGTTGTCATCGCTGTCCACATAGAGGATGCCCTCTTTTCCTGCAATGCCGATGCTGCTGCCATGTATATGGGATGTGCGGGTAAGGAGAAATTCCCTGCCGTCTTCTATAACCATGTATGTGTTTATCACGCCTGGAGCATTCCCCGTCATTACATGCGTCCCTAACTTTTTAATCTTAATCTCCATGTCAATATCCCTCAAATGTTAATATAAACCCGGATCATTCGCGCGTTCATTTGATTATTATAATTGAACTCAAATCTGTCATTGGGAAGGTGTCGGGGTATCCCGGAACAAACCGTCGAGAGGCGAGGAAGCTCGGTCTTTTGCGTATGCAAAAGTTCCGAAGCCGAACGCGAGCGATTGAAGCCGCCGGAGCGCAATGAGCGCGTTTGAGAGGGATGGTCAGACACCCATATGATTCTAATGATAAATCCGGGTTGAATTCGCGCCATATCATTCAGGGTTTGCTATGCCCTTCCTATATCTTTTCCCATGATTTTCCAGAAAAATTCTTCCATTTCAGGTGTCAGGCCCTGCGTCCCTTCAGAGTCCATCGCGTTGACCCGCAAGTCATAGGTATTTTCAAGCTGAGGAAGGAGCATCTTCACCTCCGGGGAACTTTCAATTCTTTCGCTGATGAAATTACGCTGCTTCAGCGCCTTGTCAAAATCTTCTTTATCTATGGGAATATCATAAAGCATGTTCAATATCTCCATGAGCCTGACCTTCCCCTGATAATCCTCCTCGAGTACAACATATTGGGGCAAAGAAACAATGAACACAGCCACTTCAATCCCTGATTCCGCTGCTTTTTTCGTGATCATATTCACGATGCTTGAAGGGCCTTGATACGTAATAGGAAGGATCCCCGCCTTTTTTATATCCTGAAGCGTCTTTTCCCCGGCCCCATATCCACTGACAAGCAGGGGTCTGGTATGAGGTACAGCATCATACATACTCCCTAAGAGGATATATTTCCGAACTTTGAACGTTTTGAGAAACTTCATAACAGAACTGACAAAAAACTCAGCGCGGGCGTGGGGTTCCAGGAGATGAAGCATGAAAAGGTCTTTCTGCCCATTTTTTCTCGCATAGAAAATCCGTGCGTTGGGAATGGACAATTCTCGAATGCCCTCATCAAGGTGGATGATGGGCCGGTATCTCGTAAAATCGAAGAAATTCCCCGGTATGGACAGTTTTCCCAGCTCCATGGCACCGAATCGCATCTCCAATTCATTTAAAACCAGGCTCCCCACATTGTTTACATCTATCCAGGGCCGAAGCGCGGCAAAGGCGTAAGGTTCATTACACTCCGGAACCGGATCAAGTAATCGAAAACCGCCTATTTTCACAGATAATCCCTCCTGCAGCTTATTCTCAAAACTAAAATATCTCTGTCTTCTGTATCGAAGATGATCCTGCAATCCCCTGCTCTAAATCTATAACTGCTATTTCATTCCCCGAAAATCTCACTGCTTAAATCTTTCTAAGTATATCATTTTTACGCAGAGGTGAGAATCAAATACGTTCCAGCGCCCTATACTGTTTCAGGTCAGGAAAGGGTCGCGAGCCTGCATGAAAGAAACAGCGTGGAGCGCATAGGGGGCAGCATAGAGCGTTTAGCGTAGAGCAAAACTTTTCGGGCGGGGAAAGATATTTATAATTTTAGGACATCCCCTTATCAACCTAACCACCGGAAGATGTTTTTTCCAACAAGACCTTTTCGTGGAGCCATACTTTTATGAGTGCCCCACGGTCAACGCCTATTTTTTCACGAATCGTATCAATGTCTCTCACGAGGGACTCGGCAACATCCAGGGTTATGCGTATTTTCCTGTTGTAGCGGGTTGTTTTCGCCTTTGACAAGTCGATCAGGTCATGAATATCCTCTCCTGCATCAAACCTCTTGTCAAATTCATCTGCTGTTTCAGCCGGTTGCTTTTTTTTCATATAGATTTACCTCCTTTGCTCTCGCACGCCTTACCGAGATAATTCTGATAGTACTGTTCCTGATGGTGTATACAGCCACCCATATCTTACCTGCCACGTTCCCGATAACAATCCATCTGCTCTCAATCGGATAGGGCGCCTTGATTTCAACTCTGTTGTCATCAAACCAGATATTCCTGGCGGTCTCAAAATCTATCCCGTGTTTTTTACGGTTAGACTCATTTTTGTCCTGGTCCCATTCAAATACCATACCGTTAATGATACAGATTTTGTACAAATATGCAAGTAGATTTTGGCCCGAGAAGTCCCGCGCCTGTATGAGTGAAAGCAGCGTGGAGCGCATAGAGGACAGGGCGGAGCATAGAGCCATAGGGGACAGCGTAGAGCGGTTAGCGTAGAGTAAAAAAACCGTTATTCGTTATTCGTGATTACTTAAACCAATTACAAATTACCAATCACGTGTATTAAACACTGTACGTTATCCGCAAAACGCTAATAAGGGGCAGCACAATTGAAAGACATGAGACGGAGAATCGGCAAGTGTGGCGATAATGCGTTTCAAAACTTCATGGCGGGTGGGAAATATTTACTTTTTAAAGAACGTCCCCTCCTCTGCCCCGCAGGATCATCAAAGAGAAGGGTCTTCCGAAGGACATAGATGTGAGCGGCATATGCGAAGCGGCCGGGATATCCCGCAAGACAGGATATGAATGGGAAAGCAGATCGGCAAAATCGGACAAACAGGCAGCGGCTGTTCAACGGGAGCTCGATGAGCTGAAAAGTAAGCATGCTGATCTGGCAGCTCTTTACAAGGACACCCGATTTGAAAATGTCGGATATAAGGCCAGGTGGTTCATCCATGGCGTGGACGAACTGCTGGAAGGTAAAAAAACACTATGGCGGTTCCGAAAAAGCCTGTGCGGTAGCATTTGTTCGCCTGGAGGTGAAAGGCCTCCAGAGGTCGGCATGGGTTCTGGGTTTGAAGATCAGCACCTTGTCGGAATGGA
Source organism: uncultured Syntrophorhabdaceae bacterium (assembly GCA_964393225.1). Taxonomy (GTDB): domain Bacteria; phylum Desulfobacterota; class Syntrophorhabdia; order Syntrophorhabdales; family Syntrophorhabdaceae; genus MWEV01. Next base: position 6,664 of record CAYMTB010000101.1, on the reverse strand, counting down.
ATCAGCTTTTTGATGAGAAAATGACGCCCCTGGTCATGCCTGATGAGCGGGGCAAAACAGGCAAGGTTACGGTGGAGACGGTAAGGAAGATCACAGCAATTGCAAAGGATATGCGGGACAAGGATCGCTGTACGCTCTCGTATTTTTTCGGTATCCTCAAGCGTATCCAGAAAGAGATGGATGAACAGAAGCACAAAGATTATTGCTGCAAACGGTACAATGAAAACCAGATGATGGAAAGAGAATGGCAAAAACATCAGGAGATGATGGAGGCGGCACAACCGACGGCAATTGAAGACCTTGCGGCCATGTTACAGGAGATAATCGCAGGCAAGGCATGCTTCATCCGGGAAACAGGCATCAGGGTGGTCAAGCAGATGTTGCAGAATCTCAAAAACCAGTACAGGTATGCGGGAATCTTAAAGAAGAAAATATCGGATGCCCTGAGAAGAGTTCAGTCATTGAGCCTGTCTCAGCGACAGGAGGCATTCAACCTTGTCGAACAATATTTGCTGTAGGAAAAGGAGACAATGTGTTACCCTGGAATTGATAATTTATTCGGATTTTGCTTGCAATCACACATCCTTGCAACCCATGTTGTACTTTTGCCTTTGATGAAGCCTATCACTTGTGCTACCGCATATTTGGGTGGAATTGAGATCACCATATGCACATGATCGGCCACCATTCGTCCTTCCAGTATCTCGCATTCCTTTTGCCGGGCCAACTCCCTGAGCGCCGGCACCGACTGCTTCTTGATTGTTCCATACAACGTCTTTTTCCTGTACTTTGGTATCCACACCACATGGTACTTGCAATCCCACTTTGTGTGGTTTAGACTCTGGTATTCTTGCATCAAAACCTCCTCCTTTGTAAACTTTGAGCGGTTCACATTGGAGGGGTTTTCTCTTATAACCCAGAAAATGTCAAACTTTGTGAGTCCCCCGGCAAAGCCGGGGGCTTACCTGGTTAGTTAGACGCAAAAAGCGCCTCGGCCATCAGTAGAAGCAACGAGACTGACATACCCTCGTACCGCATAGGATCGTCACAACCGCTACGTACGAGAGAAAAAAAAGAGCTTGACAATGGTACCATTACTGATACTATAATGAATATTGCATGAGTAAGATAGACGATATCGTTTATCAAATGAGGACAAACCCGAATGGTATCCGTTTTGCTGATTTGTGCAGAGTGTGTGATCATTATTTCGGCGAGTACAGGCAGGACAGCAGCAGCCATAGAATCTACAAAACCCCATGGAAATGTGATCCCAGGATTAATATACAGAATAGCAAAGGGAAGGCAAAAGTATATCAGGTAAAACAGGTATTATTGGCAATCGATAAACTGGAGGTGGCTCATGGCTCTACAAAATGATCGTTATACATACAGGATAACCTGGTCCGACGATGACAAAGAATATGTAGGCTTATGCGCAGAGTTCCCCAGCTTGAGCTGGCTTGCCGGAAACCCGGAAACTGCTTTGAAAGGAATACGCAAACTGGTTGAAGATGTTTTAAGAGACATGCAGAAAGAAGGGGAAACTATACCTGAACCAATTGCCTGCAAAAAATACAGCGGCAAATTCATGGTGCGGGTTCCTCCGCATATTCACCAGAAACTCTCTATTCAGGCAGCCGAGTCAGGCATCAGCCTGAATCGCCTTGTCAGTTCCAAGCTGAACGCATGAAGCAGCTCTATTTTTGATGGTAGCCACCTTGCGAAGAAAATCTGTGCTCAACAGGGTAGTCGGCAGCGCGCAGGTAACCTGCAAAAAATAATTGATACGCAGGCGCACCAGAGACGTACCTTGCGGTACATCAGAGTGAGAAACGCCGAAGGGCGACAAAGTTTGGCACACTAAGCGCCCGGCCCTAAAAAAATGTAAATTGTGAGAAAATCTTCTGAAATATTTTCAGAAAATGTTTCTGAAAATGCTGAGACCTTTGCAGAAAAATCTTCAATCCAAATATGTCATTAGGAAGGTGTCGGGAGTATCCCGGAGCAAACCGTCGAGAGGCGAGGAAGCTTGGTCTTTTGCATAAGCAAAAATTCCGAAGCCGAATGCGAGCGATTGAAGCCGCCGGAGCGGAATGAGCGTGTTTGAGAGGGATGGTCCAACACCGATAGTGGTTCTAATGATAAATCCGGGTTTAATATTACCCTATGGCCCGCCCGTTGCACATCCAGTGTGAAAACGCCTGTTATCATGCTGCCTGCAGAGGCAATGCCGGTCAGACGATCTTTCCGGATGAGCTTGACCGGAGAAAGTTCCTCCTCCTTCTCCAGCATTCCGCTGAAATCTACCAAGTCAATACCATTGCACTTGTGCTAATAACAAATCATTTCCATCTCATTGTAAAGACACCTTTGGCGAATATCCAGGAATTCATGCGCCACTTCAACACATCATATAGGTAACCCCGCAGGTTTCCCGGCAAGAGGGCCAGTAAGTGATACCGGACTCCCGGATACTGCGTTACCACACACCCCTGTCCAGTCGATAAAATATTCCTTGCGTTTTTGGAAGGTTTGTTTAAAAATGAAAAGAATAAAATGAGAGCAACCCGTTATATTCTTGAAGCTTTTGTCAGGGAGGGAATCGACCATGTTTTTTTCGTGCCCGGAGGACTTATCGACCCTTTTCTCCCCGACCTCTCGTCTGGGATGGGGATAACCCCCATTGTGGCGGCCCACGAGGGCGGCGCGGTCTACATGGCGGACGGTTACGCCCGCGCCCGCGGTCCCTTCGGTGTCTGCTTTTCCATCGGCGGCCCAGGTATTACGAACATGGTCACCGGGGTTGCCGCCGCTTACACAGATTCTTCTCCCATTGCTGTCATATCAGGGGAAGTGCCCACGGATTGGGAGGGACGCGGCGGTTTCCAGGATTCGAGCCCGGTTTCATTCAATGACGTCGATATTTTCAAATCCGTTACCCTGTCGTCGTTGATCGTCGAGAACCCGCACCTTGTCCACACACATCTCAAACTTTCCCTTACTGCCATGTGCACGGCACCTCAGGGACCGGTCCATCTCAGCATCCCCACGGATGTGCAAAGATCCGAAGTGGGCGCCCCGTGGGCTGGCCTTGACGGATCGGTATATGAAACACGGACTGCAGACCTCGGCGCAGTTGAAAAGGTCTTAGACACACTTGCTCCCGATGGGTCGAATGCAATGCCTTCCCGTATCATCATCCTTGCCGGGGCAGGAGTGGAAAAATCAGGGGCTGCCAGGGAACTGGTCTCCTTCGCGGAGCGTTTCGAGATTCCCGTTGCCACCACACTGAGGGCCAAAGGGGTCTTTCCGGAGGACCACCGGCTGTCTCTCGGCGTCTTCGGCTACGCCGGTCACCGTCATGCAATCGAGGCGATTCTTTCCGATGAAGTGGAAGTCCTTCTCGTCCTCGGATCAGGGCTGAATCAGCGTGATACACTATTCTGGAACAAAAAGATGCTCCCGAGCCGCGCCCTCGTTCAGGTTGACATAAACCCGAAGGCCATAGGCAGGACATGGCGCGTGAATGTGCCTGTGGTCGGCGACGTGAGGACAGTGCTCCGAGATATGGAGCGTTTCGGGAGCAATCACCTTTCCCGGCTGGAGTCGACACGAGCCCTCCGTACCGTCTGGATCGGGAAGATCAGGGCTTCCGGCCCACGGTACTACGATCCGGAGAATGGGCAAAGTGACGCAGTCCCCCTTCATCCCACGAGGGTCATCACCGAGCTCAGAAAGGCAATGCCCCGCAACACTGTACTGGTCGTCGATTCCGGGGCCCACCGCGCCTTTTCGGGTCATTACTGGGAGGCTTACGAGCCTCGTTCCTACCTGTCCGCCACAAACCTCGGCCCCATGGGATGGGCAATCGCCGCAGGTATAGGCGCAAAGGCCGCAAGACCCGAAAGGCCTCTGGTCGTGGTAACCGGGGATGGCTGCATGCTCATGCATGGGATGGAGATACAGACAGCGGCACGATATAATATTCCGGTCATTTTTCTGGTAATAAACAACAGTGCCCTAGGCAACGTATGGCTCAGGGCAAACGAAGAGGGACCGGGGCCCAGAGGGCTCGCGGAGCTTCCCGTCCATGATTGGGCAGGATTCGCCCGTTCTCTCGGTCTTGCCGCAGCAACCATAGAGAAACCTGATCGGATGGAGGCGGCTTTCGCCCAGGCCCTCGAATCCCGGTCTCCATACCTCATCGACGTCCGGTGCGACCGGGCTTTCCCGACACCTGTCGCGCCCTTCAGCATCGCAAAAAAAGAGTGGATCGATAATGACTGAAACCTTACCGTCACTTAAGGGTTAAACCTATGGCAAAACTGCCCGATCCTGTCACACCGCTCACCCCGGAAGCCCAGGAGGTTTATGACGAACTGGTCTCCTCCCGCGGTGCACTTCACGGCCCATACAGGAGCCTCATACATCACCCTGAACTTGCCCGCCGCGTGGGCAGCCTCGGCAGTTTCCTCCGCTTCGGTAACGGGGCCTTACCGGGAAATGTGAGGGAACTGTTGATCCTCACCGTTGCCCGGAAGATCGACTCGCCCTTCGAATGGGTCATGCACACCCCCCATGCGTTAAAAGAAGGGCTTCCCGAGGATGTCATTGAATCCATCCGGCAGAACAAGGAGCCGTCTGTGTTGAGCCCCCTCCAGGCAGACGCCCTGAAGGCAGCGCGCTGCGTCTTTGACCGCAGGTCGATCCCAAAGGATCTCCAGGAAAGGCTCATCGAAGCAGCGGGCATTAAAGGGCTCATCGAACTCGTCGTCCTCGCAGGGTTCTATCAGATGATAGGGGAAATTATCTCCTCCTTTGATACCCCGCTGCCCGAAGGTGCGTCCGACCCGTTCGCCGGAGCGGCACGGTTTAATTGCGAGCGCGGTCGAGCAACATGAGCGTGTTTGTGTAGGAAGTTTGCCGCAAAAAGCGCTTCGGCGCAATATAGCTTGAATCAGGCAGCTTTTCTAAGAATGGCGACGCCATTCTTCTTTCTACTTTCAGCCTGAGCCAGATGCCATTTTGAATAACAGCCATGGCGGTAGAGGCCCAGCCTGTTTCGGGGCTGTGTTTTCGCTTTCGCAACTGGGACATATCGGCTCCCTTTTCTCTTCTTCATATACCCGGAAACCACGACCGCAGTCCTTGCACTCGTATTGTATACCCAGCATCTTCCCTCACCTCCCCGGCCGTATTTTAATCAGAGCATTATTATACCACATTTACTGTCTGTAGCCACCAAACAGCTAAATCATGATGCCGATAACCGCAACATACCGAAATCCCGCGGGGCATGGAAGTTCCGGTCGCTCAAAGGGGACCATGAGGCCCAGTGTGGATGGGAGGTCTTGTTGCCGCACTTATACAGATTCCCCCGCCACTCCTGGCTCTCCACCCTTCCGAGACTCCCCGCATAATTATGGAGCAGGGCCAGGGGAATAGCAAACTCCAGTGACCACGTGACTTCATCCTCGATCTCATATTCCACAATGGGAGGAAGACTGCCGTAGATCGCTATCTGCCGGCCTTCTGCCCGGGAAAGCAGCATCGCCCCAGCTACTCGCCCGTTGATCCTTGTCGGATCCGTCACATAGGAGGCGAGCAGGGCGCCGCCGCAGTTGAACTCAAAATTGAAGTAACCCTTATCGGGCCTCGGCTGTACAAAAAGTTCTACGCAGCTATCCTCATAGACAGGGACCTGAAATCCGGTATGGATACATCGCACATATCGGTCCTGGACAAGAAACAGCCCGTAGAGATGACTGTCGTCGTATAACAGTTTGCATCGAACAAGCGGCCGATGCGAAGTGCCTTCCGGCCTAAAGCAATCGATGCCGAGAAAAGGGGTTTCGCCCCAAACCGGTCCGTCCCAGAGCCCCCGTAGCTCCGGAGGCCGTGCAGTCTTGGGAATGCTGTGATAGTAGTTGCTCATGACAAACAGATTATGACGCACGGAGAGGTAAATTGCAACTTTTCCGTCCGGCAATAAGAGAGCAACTCCGACTGCAAGCATAAGACCCTCTTGAAAAGGTTAGGGCCAAGGATTTCTCCTTGGCCCTAATATTAAAACTAAACCCGGCAACGACCTACTTTCCCACAGAATCACTCCTGCAGTATCATCGGCGCGGGAGAGCTTAACTGCCGTGTTCGGGATGGTAACGGGTGTGGCCTCTCCGCAATAGTCACCGGGAAACTTAAAAACTTCTGTAAATAGCTTAGTAAGTTTAGTCAGGAAGCAAGGTATTACCCTCACTCAACCTACTCTTCTTACTCAACCACTCAACACAATTTAATGACAACCATATATGTAGTAAAATGATTTATGATCAAGCCGCTCGATCTATTAGTACTGGTAGGCTCAACACATCGCTGTGCTTACACCATCAGCCTATCAACCAGATAGTCTATCTGGGATCTTAGCCCGGTATTGCTACCGGACGGGACAACTAATCTTGAGGCGAGCTTCCCACTTAGATGCTTTCAGTGGTTATCTCTTCCGGACATAGCTAACCAGCCATGCCACTGGCGTGACAACTGGTGCACTAGAGGTTCGTCCATCCCGGTCCTCTCGTACTAGGGACAGCTCCCCGCAATTGTCCTGCGCCCACGGCAGATAGGGACCGAACTGTCTCACGACGTTCTAAACCCAGCTCACGTA
>CAYMTB010000100.1:2665-12024 GCA_964393225.1 uncultured Syntrophorhabdaceae bacterium | reverse complement strand
AAAGCTCTCTCATTCAAGAGGGAAACAAGTTAAATTATAGTTTTGCAAGAGGGCCGAAGGAGTAGCAAAATGGCATCAGAAACTGACAAAAGACATATTCTCCTCATTGAAGACAGCCCAACCCAGGCACGGTATACTGGGCTTTTGCTGGAGGATGCGGGCTATAAGGTTACTTTTGCTGAAACAGGCAAAAAAGGAATAGAACTTGCCGAGACTGAAAAACCGGACATAGTAATCCTTGACGTGGTGCTTCCTGACCTTGACGGGTTCAGCGTTTGCCGCAGGATCAGGCAGCGCGCGGAACTCTACACCCCTGTCCTTATGTTTACCGAGCAGCGCACGGATATTGAAGATAAGGTTGACGGTCTGACAGTAGGAGCGGACGATTACTTAAATAAACCTTTTGATGAACGGGAATTGGTGGCACGGGTAGCAGCCCTCGTACGTATCAGGCAGGTGATCGAAAACATGTACAACCGCCTGACAGACGGTGAACAATCCTATCAGAGCTTAAAACAGCTTGCGCTGACCGACCGCCTCACAGGACTATACAACCGGCATTATTTTGCTGAAGAACTCCACAAACAGTTTGTCCTTTCCCGGCGCTACAATACACCTCTGGGCTGTATAATGACGGACATAGACCTTTTTCGTGATTTCAATACACGTTATGGACACCCTGCAGGAGACTGGGTATTACAAGAGGTTGCAGGAGTGATGAAAGAAAGTATGCGTGAAGGCGACGTTATTGCACGCTACGGCGGAGAAGAATTTGTTATCCTTCTGCCTATGACTGACATCGGCGGGACAGCAGATCTGGCTGAGCGACTTAGGGCACAGATAGAGCAGCAAACGTGGGAACATGCTTCCTATGGCAAGCTGCATATCACTGTCAGCTTCGGAGTGGCAGTATTGCCTGCCCCGGGTATGGAAACAGCGAACGATCTTGTTGCATGCTCTGACAAGGCGTTATATCAGGCAAAAAACAATGGTCGGAATAGGGTGGAAGTATTTCAGTGAATAGTAAAACCTTCAACCCGTCATTCCGGCGGAAGCCGGAATCCAGACTATTCACTAACGACTATTCACTGACTTATAAAGGAGGGTGTTATGAAAGTATTAGTAGTGGATGACAGTGAAACGATAAGGGCTTTCCTCAATATTTATCTGCGCCAGCACGGATATGAGGCGCTTTTTGCACGCCACGGTGCGGAGGGGTTGGATATAGCGAGAATCCATAAACCCGATTTTATAATCTCCGATATCCTCATGCCTGTCATGGATGGTTTCCGTTTTTTGAGCGCCCTGAGAGAAGACGCGGATATCAGGCATATCCCTTTTATCTTTTTCTCAGGAACATACACGGACGATAAAGCAATAGAGCTCGCCCGCTCTCTCGGGGCTGACGGCTTCATAGCAAAATCACAGGATTTTGAAAATTTTACAGAAGAATTGACCGTTATATTAAAAGACATTGCAACTAAGAAGGAAAGGTCTATGCCAAGACTGGCGGATGGTGAAACGGAATTCCTTGAACGATACATAGAAATCATGGCTGTAAAGCTTGAAAAGAAGGTTCAGGAACTTGAAGAGATGAACAGAAAAATCCAGGGCGTGGTACAATCATACGAGTTTCTATTCAACAGCATCAGGGATGTGATTATAGCCACCGATAACGGGCATTGCATTATAAAGTACAATATGCCGATATTTCATGAAATTTTCGGGTATAATGATGACGAAATAAAAGGCAAAAACATACAAGCCCTATTTGACGATGACGATGATTATGCATTATTAAAAAAAGCTGTTTTTGACAGGAAAGAGTATCTTCATGGCAAGATCGTTGAGGTAAATTTCAGAAAAAAGAACGGAGATGTCTTCAGGGGAGAGGTAAAAGCCATGAAGCTTATCGGTGAATACGGCACTATCTCGGGAAGTATATGCATGATCCGTATTATTGGCAAAGACAGGTAAGGACTTTTCCAAAAAGCAAATTTACATCAGTGCATCAATGCGAGCATATCCCTGACTGCCCTGTCGAGCCCTGTGAAAATGGCACGAGCGATGATACTGTGACCTATACTTAACTCATCAATTTCGGGTATTGCAACGATTTCACTTAAATTATGGTAGTGCAATCCGTGGCCGGCGTTTACTCCAAGCCCAAGTTCTTTTCCTCTTTTCGCAGCGTTTATAACCTTTTTTAACTCTTTATCCCGTATCATCCCGTTTCTTGCGTCACTGAAAGCGCCTGTATGAATTTCAATCATATCCGCCTTGATTTTGTGAGATGCAATAATCTGTTCCTCTTCAGGGTCAATAAAGAGGCTTACCTTGATGCCCTTTTCTCTGACCTTTTCTACAGCTTTCTTTATTTTCCCGGAAAGACCTGCCACATCAAGCCCGCCTTCTGTTGTCAGTTCCTCTCTCTTTTCCGGCACGAGGGTGATCATATCGGGTTTAATCTCCCTCGCGATGCCAATCATCTCGTCTGTTGCGGCCATTTCAAGATTAAGTTTTGTCTTAACCACCTCTCTCAGAATCTTTACATCCCTGTCCTTTATGTGCCGCCTATCCTCGCGTAAATGGATGATAATCCCTGATGCCCCTGCCATTTCTGCAATTCCTGCGGCATATACGGGGTCAGGATAGTATATGCCTCTCGCCTCTCTTAACGTTGCAACATGATCTATATTTACCATAAGCCTTTTCATCACTGCCTCCTTAAAACAACCTTAATGGTTTCCGGCTTTATTTTCTTTACCAGCATATCCTTTGTATCGAGAGAAATCTCAACGATTTCTTCTTCGGCCATGAAATTTCCGTCCACCGGAATTGTTTCTATAGAATGTATTTTTTCCAGCGACTCTCTTGATCCCTCAACAAGGGCATATTGCGGTGACCAGGATTTTATCCTGTAAGCACCTGTCCATTTTTTGTCTAATATCACAATGGTTCGTAATCTCTTTTCCATAATTCTGTCCAGTTCTATCGCAACAAAGTCCGGTTTCAATGCCTCGACTTTAACGCCCTTTGGGGTCTGAACATCGGTTTCCTGCAATGTAAACACATGGCGACCCTCCTTCGCATCGCTCAGGTTTAACGTTAATCTTATATCACGTGCACGGATACCTTTGAGTATTGACACAGGGCCTTCTACCGTAATAAGCACCTCTTCATTTTCAATCTTTTTAATGATAAACTCTTTGCTGAGTTTATCGACACCAATTTTTACAGAAAAACCAATCTTTGACTCACCCATATATGACACCGCAAACCAGAGCATGGAAGCAAGGACGAGGGAGAGCACCTTCAGCTTGAAATCCTTGAATATGAATTTTTTAAGTAAACCTAACACTTATCCCTCTTTCCTTTGACCTCTTGAACCCTCGGACCCTGTTTTTCCCGGCCCCTTGACCCCTTTTTTACTCATCCCAGATATTCCTTCAACGCCCTTTTCAACTCTTCGCCGCTCATGTTCGTAAAAATATCCCCCCTGAATGCATATGACAGTTTCCCGCTTTCTTCTGAAACAACAACCGCAAGGGCATCCGTCACTTCAGTAATACCTATGGCCGCCCTGTGCCTCGTCCCAAAGCGCTTATCAATATCGCCCTTTAACGCCAGCGGGAGAATACAGCCTGACGCCCGTATCCTCCCCTCCCTTATTATCATTGCGCCATCGTGAAGCGGTGATTTTTGCTGAAAAATGCTTATTATTAATTCTGCATTCACCTCTGCGTCGAGCATGACGCCTATCTCCATGAACTCTTCAAGACCAATCTCGCGCCCTATAACAATCAATGCGCCTGTCTTCTTCTGCCCCATCGCAACACATGCGTTTGACAGTTCATCATAGAACAGCGTTTCCTTAACATAACTGATCTTATTAAAGAAGGGGCTTCTTCCGATAGCAAGCAGGATTCTCCTGATGTCGCTCTGAAAGATAACCACTATGACAAGCACGATTGAGCCTACAAAATTATTCAGTATCCATCCGATTGTAAAGAGCTCGAATTTTTTCGAAAAATAAAAGAAAAAGAACACGATGATAAACCCGATGATAATCTGTACTGCCCTCGTCCCTTTTATAAAGACAAATGTCCGGTATATAACGAAAGCGACGAGCAATATGTCTAAAATGTCCTGCCATCTTAAGGATTGAATCATCGCTTTATCCTTCAGTCTTCAGTTTTTCTTTTTTTGCGCAGGCTTCAGCCTGCGACTACCCGCTCTATGCTCTACGCTCTTTATGCCTTCATTATTGCACTCACAAGCCGTACTACCTTCCGCGCGCTTTTAACGTCATGGACCCTTACTATATCTGCGCCATTCCATATCGATACAGCGATACTCGCCAGCGTGCCTTCCATTCTATCTTCCAACTGCGAATCAGTGACATGTCCGATAAAAGATTTCATTGAAGTACCGATTAGTAGGGGCATTTCCAGGTCCTTGAATGCCCTGAGGTTTTTTATAATTGCAAGATTGTCCTGAATCCTCTTTCCAAAACCGATACCCGGATCAAGGATAATGCGTTCAACGGCTATTCCATGGTTTTTTGCAAATTCGATACGCTCTCTGAAAAATGCCTTTATTTCAGAAATTACATCCTCGTAATGGGGATCTTTCTGCATATTCCCCGGTGTCCCTTTTATATGCATAATAACGGTATGCACCCCGAAGTCGCACACGGTGTCCGCCATGTCTCTGTCAAATGAAAGCCCGCTGATATCATTAACTATATCAGCTCCTGCATTGCATGCTTCCCTGGCAACCTTTGCCTTGTATGTATCTATGGAAATAATGCTGTCAGACCGGGCTCTTATGCCCTCGACAACGGGGATTACCCTTTTCAATTCTTCTTCAACTGGAACAGGTTCAGAAAAAGGCCGTGTGGACTCGCCGCCGACATCAATAATATCAGCCCCTTCATCGATCATTGAAAGGGCATGTCTTATTGCTTCTTCAGTTGTATTATGCTTTCCCCCATCGAAAAAGGAATCAGGTGTAACATTCAAGACCCCCATAATAAGCGGTCTATCTTTCCACGCTATCACCCTCTCCATTCAGACTGTCCTTAATTATGGTATCTATCTCCGGGCCATCGAGCGTCTCTTTGTCCAGAAGGGCATTTGCTATAGTATGCAATGCATTTATCCTTTCTACAAGGAGGCCTTTTGCCCTATCGTAACAATCCGTTATCAGCTTTCTCAATTCTCCATCTATTTCCTGGGCGGTGTTTTCACCAAAATCCCTGTGTCTTCCAATCTCCCTTCCAAGAAAGATGTGTTCCTCATTTTTTCCATAATTAAGGGGTCCGAGTTTTTCGCTCATGCCCCATTCGCATACCATTTTTCGAACAATCGCTGTTGCCCTTTCGATGTCGTTACCCGCCCCTGTGGTCATATGATTGAGAACAAGTTCCTCTGCGACCCTCCCGCCAAGCAGGATAGTGACATTATCAAGGAGATATTCCCTCGAGTAGGTATGCCTTTCATCTATGGGGAGCTGCTGTGTAATGCCGAGGGCCATCCCTCTTGGTATTATGGTAACCTTATGAATCGGATCTGCGTTAGGTATCATTCTCGCGACAAGGGCATGTCCAGCCTCATGATATGCAGCGTTTTTCCTCTCCTGTAACGGTATGATCATGCTTCTCCGTTCAGCACCCATGAGGACCTTGTCCTTGGCGTGTTCAAAATCATCCATTTCAATCTCTTTTTTCTCGCGCCTTGCTGCTACAAGGGCAGCCTCATTGGCAAGGTTTGCAAGATCTGCCCCTGAAAAACCGGGTGTTCCCCTTGCTATGATTGAGAGATCAACGTCTTTTGCAAGGACAATTTTACGTGTATGGATACCCAGAATTGCCTCTCTCCCTTTCACATCAGGAGTAGCGACAACGATTTGCCTGTCAAACCTTCCGGGTCTTAACAATGCCGGATCCAGGACATCCGGTCTGTTTGTTGCCGACACAACGATAACCCCTTCGTTAGACTCGAAACCATCCAGTTCGACAAGAAGCTGATTTAATGTCTGTTCCCTTTCATCGTGCCCGCCGCCGAGACCTGCGCCCCTGTGTCTTCCAACGGCATCTATCTCATCAATGAATATGATGCATGGCGCGTTCTTCTTGCCCTGATTGAAGAGATCTCTCACACGGGACGCACCGACACCGACAAACATTTCCACAAAGTCGGAACCGCTTATATTGAAAAAAGGCACGTTGGCCTCCCCGGCGATTGCCCGTGCAAGCAAGGTTTTTCCTGTGCCCGGCGGACCGACAAGAAGTACGCCTTTGGGTATTCTCCCGCCGAGTTTTGTAAATTTCTTTGGTTCTATGAGAAACTCGATAATCTCTTCAAGCTCTTCTTTGGCCTCTTCAACACCTGCAACATCCTGAAAAGTAACCTTATTCTCCTTGCTTGTAGATAACCTGGCCCTGCTTTTTCCAAAGGCCATTGCCTTGCCCCCGCCGCCCTGCATCTGTCTCATGAAAAAGATCCAGACACCTATGAGTAGGAGCATGGGGAACCAAGAAATAAATATATTCTGCCACATGCCCGAATCATCGTCCGGTTTGGCATTGATTTTTACACCGTGTTCCCTCAGCATCTTCATCAGCTCAGGGTCGTCAGCGGCATAGCTCTTGAACTCCTTACCGTTTTTGTATGTCCCCAGGATATTTTTACCCTGGATTGTTACGGAGATTATATTGCTGGATTGTACGGCCTCGATAAAGTCACTGAATATGATAGTGTCGTAGACCTTTTTCGGCTTATAGTAAATGTTAAATATAAAAAGACCGAAAAGGACGATAAACAACCATATGAAAAGATTCCTGTTTAACGGATTGGTATTTGGATTTTTCGTCACGCATCTTTATTACCACAAAACCCCTTTGTTATCAACCTATTTAAACAGATGCCAAAGTTTTGCTTGACTTGAACGCGTAAAATGTATTAATTTAAGCAAATTTTTAACAGGGTGACGTTCAAATGAAAACATATTTTCCGAAAGAAGGCGAATTAATTAAGAATTGGTATCTGGTGAATGCAGAAGGTGCTGTTCTCGGCAGACTGGCAGCACAAGTTGCTGCTATATTAAGAGGAAAAACCAAACCTACGTATACACCGCATGCCGACACAGGTGATTTTATCATCATTGTAAATGCTGAAAAAGTGAAGCTTACCGGCAACAAGCTGTCTCAAAAAATGTACAGAAGACACAGTGGTTACCCGGGAGGGCTGAAGGCTGTAAATGCAAAGACTATGCTTCAAAAAAAACCGGAAGATGTTATTGCCATCGCGGTAAAAGGCATGCTCCCGAAGAATAGTCTTGGAAGACAGATGCTAAGCAAACTGAAGGTGTATAAGGGGGCTGTACATCCCCACAAAGCCCAAATGCCAAAGGAATTGGATATAAAGGAGGTAACCGGTGCCTGAAAAGAGGTACTACGCTACTGGTAAAAGAAAGACTGCTGTAGCAAGAGTGTGGATAAAACAGGGTGAAGGAAATTTCGTTATAAACGGAAGAATTCTCAATGACTATTTTCCTGTTGAAAACCTAAAGATTATGGTGAATAAGCCGCTTGCGCTCACCGGTAATACAGGAAAATTTGATGTTGTCGCGAATATCTATGGCGGCGGCGTTCCTGCCCAGGCATGGGCATTAGCTCACGGCATCGCAAAAGCACTGCTGGAGTTTAACGCAGGTTTGAGAACAACTCTTAAAAAGCAGGGGCTCATTACAAGAGACCCAAGGGCAAAAGAGAGAAAGAAATACGGTAAAAAGGCCGCAAGGGCAAGCTTTCAGTTCTCAAAGAGATAACCTTTCCATGTGGAATGTTGGTATCATAGGGGCTACCGGATATACGGGTGTAGCCCTTATTTCTTTGCTCCTTACCCATCCCCTGGTAAAAATAACACTCATCACATCGAATACGTACAAAGGCAGGAAATTATCTGATATATTTCCGCTCCTGAGAGGTATTTTCGAGGAGACGCTTGTCCCGACCGATGAAGACCATCGGGGTAAATGCGATGTGTACTTCCTGTGCCTTCCCCACGGAACTTCCATGGAAAAGGCAAAAACCCTCTATAACGATAAAGCAGTCATTATAGATTTGAGCGCTGATTTCAGGTTCGAAGACCTCAACATCTATGAAAAAGCCTATGTGAAACATACTGCACCGGAGCTTGCAATGCAGGCTGTTTTCGGTCTCCCGGAGCTTTACAGGGATAAAATAAAAGGCGCCAGGATGATCGGCAATCCCGGTTGCTACCCTACTTCTGCAATACTGGCGCTCTATCCCCTTTTAAAAGAAGGTCTTCTAAAAGGAGACATCTTTATTGACTCAAAATCAGGGGTAAGCGGCGCAGGGAGAGAGCCGAAGGTTGGAAGTCTCTTTTGCGAGGTATCTGAGGGTTTCAGGGCTTACAACGTAGGCATGCACCGCCATGAACCGGAAATACAGAAAGAAGTGAAGAAGTTTCAGGACCTGCAGATCATGTTTACGCCCCATCTCTTACCAATGAACAGGGGTATACTGTCCACAACTTACAGCAGGTTGAAGGACCCGCAAACAACCGGGAACGTCCTGGAATTATACAGGACAACTTACAAAAATGAACCATTTGTAAGGATCATGGACGAAGGGGTATACCCGGATACAAGATTTACCAGATTCTCAAACTTTTGTGATATAGGCCTTAAGGCCTTCGAAGACGGCAGAATCGTCATTATTTCAGCCATCGATAACCTCATTAAAGGTGCGTCAGGCCAGGCCATTCAGAACATGAATGCGGCCCTGGGGATTGACGAAACCCTCGGCCTGAAAGTCATACCTCAGTACCCCTGATTTTCAGGGGCCCTTTAAAAACATCCAAATCTGTGTTATACTTAATACATGAAACCGATCTGCACAAACCGGAAGGCATACCATGAGTATCATATTGAAGAAACCTTTGAGGCAGGGCTTGTACTTACAGGAACAGAGGTAAAATCCCTCCGCGAAGGAAAGGCCAACCTGAAGGATAGTTATGCAAAAATCAAGGACGGAGAGCTTTTCCTCGTCAATGCCCACATAAGTCCCTATTCATGCGGTAATATTTTCAACCATGAACCGAAAAGGGACCGGAAAATGCTGATGCACAAGCGAGAGATCAACAGACTTTTCGGGAAGGTCAGGGAAAGGGGTTACACGCTGGTAGCGCTTTCCATGTATTTTGATAAAAGGAACAAGGCAAAGATGCAAATCGCCCTGGCGAAAGGCAAAACCCTCTATGACAAGAGGGAAAGCATAAAGAAAAAGGATGAAAAGCGGCTTAACGAAAGGGAAATGAGACTGAGATGAA
>CAYMTB010000100.1:0-2565 GCA_964393225.1 uncultured Syntrophorhabdaceae bacterium | reverse complement strand
AACAACAAGGGGGCGACTGGCTTCGACAGGGATGCAAGGGTCAAAGAGGCATGCCGGGTTACTGCTTACCCGTAATTAAGCGGAACTAACATAACTGCAGACTCTAACGAGTACGCACTAGCCGCTTAGTCGCGGCTACATCATCCGGATTTTCTGCCTGCTTTTAGTCCGGCGTGGTGTAATGCAAGCAGGATAGTCCGGCCTGAAGCCTATAGGGCGGGATGAAATTAATAGGCTGGAATGATGGAAAACCTGTCAGCGGGTGTTTCACCATTTGAGACCCAAACCACTGACTAAGCATGTAGGCTTTTTGAAGTCTTCTTTTCTGGACGCGGGTTCGATTCCCGCCGCCTCCACCATATAAGTTGTTGATATTGTTTGGGTTTTACCGTTCATTACTCACTTCTATATCACTTCTATTTAGTAGCTTTACAGACCTCTTTCTTGAGTTGACCATATCGGCTAAATTTATCCAAACGTTTCTTCAACTATTTTTTGACTTGACAATAGTATTAATTAGATTCATACTTTTAGTATGAAGATAGCTATTTCAATTCCTGATGATGTTTTCCAAGAAGTAGAATCATATGTTGCTGAGCAAAAGTGTTCCAGGAGCGAAGTATTTGCCCGTGCTGTCACACAGTTTTTCGAAAAGTCGAAGAACGCACGGCTCCTTGATGCAATCAATGAAGCTTATAACGTTCCGGAAAGTACGGAAGATAAGGCGGTTAGGCGTGCCGCAACGAAACGCTTCACAAAGACTGTTCTCAGCAAGGAACCTCCATATTGATCAGCCAGGGTGATATTTTCTGGGTTGATTTCGATATCCCTGACGGTTCCGGACCCGGTTACCGTCGCCCCTGCGTTGTAATTCAAAACAATCTTTTTAATATGAGCAAAATCAATACTGTCATGGTTTGTATAATTACCTCTAATCTTAATCTTGCAAAGGTACCCGGAAACGTCTTACTTAAAAAGGGCGAAGGAGGTCTACCCAAGGATAGTGTAGTGAATGTATCTCAGGTTATGACGCTTGACAAATCAGGCCTGGGGGAAAAGATAGGGGCTCTGGGTAAAGCAAGGGTGAAAGAGATTTTGACGGGGATTGAGTTGTTTATAAGACCGCGGGAAATATCTTAAGCGATCAGGACAAAGATGATTTAAAAAATGAGGGTTGTTGCTGACACCCGAAAAGCGATAATAATTCTTACTGACCGAAATATTTAATCGACAGGTATTTAGTATATATGCAAAATATGTGCGATAACTGTCTTAAATTCTTTAGTAATATTGTTGCAATAGCTTGCAACAACTATTCAAGTTGAAGGATGGGGGGGGTTATTTTCTCCGTGGTTCTTAGCAAAAATATATTTCCAATATATAACTTATATGTTATAATACTGCATGGCATGGGAAATTGTTTTTTATCAGGACAACAGAGGAAAAGAACCGGTTATTGAATTTCTTGACTCTTTAGCCCTTTCGGATCGTGCGAAAGTTACCAGACTGCTTCGTCTCTTGGCTCAATTTGGCGTGCTGTTGAAAGAACCTTATACAAAACAGATTAAAGGCAAGTTGCGGGAATTGAGAATTACGGGGAAAACCGGCAATACCAGAATTTTGTATTTCGGTGTGACCGGCAGGAAATTTGTTTTACTGCATGGATTTATCAAAAAGACAGCAAAAGCTCCGATACAGGAAATAGAAACTGCTCAACGGAGAATGGAAGATTTTGTTGAACGGCATGGAGGGTAAGAACATGAAGCACAGGACATTAAACAATTACATAGATGAGCAAATGAAGGACCCTGAATTCAAAGAGGAATGGGATAAGCTTGATACCGAGTTTGCGCTTATCGAAAGCATCATCAAGGCAAGAGAAACGGCCGGTTTGACCCAGGCTGAACTTGCCAAAATGATAGGCACAAAGCAACCGGCACTTTCAAGGCTTGAAAGAGGGGGGTTCAAGACAGCTACGGTAGAAACGCTGACAAAAATAGCCCGCGCCCTGAACGCCGAATTGATTATCAAAGTTCAACCCGCCGAAAGAAAAGCATAATGGATGGGGAGGGGTAATCCTTACAAGTCATTTTCTTTCCAAATATTGCTGCAAGTGAACATCGAGCCTGCAATATGACCAGCAATTAAGATAAACTCCGATGTTTTTTAAAAAATGCGGCCAATATCATTGACAATTGTGAAATGTAGGGTATAATACGAATATAACATATTGAAAATAATTATTATTTTCCCTAATTGTTGTCCAGTGTCCAGCCATAAGGGGGAGGGGATTCAGGAGACTTAATGATGCCTATTCAGAAACCAGAGAATCAGCACAACAGATTCGTTTAGTGTTTAAAGGTAAATGTAGTGGAAACAAAAAAAGGGTTCAAAGTTCAACTTAAGCACTCTTCTATTCAGAAATTCTTCGTCAGATTTCCAATCCACAACTTGTTCTTTCTTGCAGCGATCTGCTTTACATTATTGATAGCGCCGATATTGGCTCATGCTGTAAATTCCGGTCAACCTCGAACATCAATTCCGAAAAAGGTCGAACACCTGTTC
>CAYMTB010000099.1:7890-12043 GCA_964393225.1 uncultured Syntrophorhabdaceae bacterium | reverse complement strand
TCATGACCCTGTTGTGCTCTGCCGATGGTCCGTGGCAGGTCTCGCAGTTGATCCCGGACTCTGCCCAGGTTGTTCTATAGGTATCGGTCTTCAGGTTATAGTTTGTCGAAAGCTGGCTCACGTGGCAGTTATAGCAGCCGGTGTTGAAGGTGTACCCAGGGTCCTTCCAGCTTACCGGCTGATCCCTCCCCGTTCCCGGGAAGTGCCGGACACCGCTCGCAGCCGTGTCAAACCATATCTTTCTGTTGATATCATAGGCAACAGGAAGTGTCTGCAGACGTCCCCTCGGAAAGGGGGCCAGGAAATAGTAAACATTCTTGCCGCCCAGGGCATGGTCGATCCTGTATTGTCTTTTCCCCTTCGGGCCCGTCTCAGTAACCGCTCCTTTGGTGAGATCGGCACGGTATTTGAGTTTTCCGACCACCACATCGCTTGCTTGAGGTGTGAGCTGTGATTTCGCAAATTCAGTATTATAGGGCTGCATGGCCAGACCATGGCGGGACGTGGACCAGAGCTGATAGAACTTCTCATGACACTCCAGGCAGCTTTTTGAACCGGCATATCCCTGGTATCCCGCGGTCGCGCCGGACTTGTCCTGAGCGTACGCGGTCATCGCCGGGAGAAGTAATGCCGTTATCAATACAACATTAAGCAATATTCGTGTAAACATCCCCTGCCCTCCTGCGTCCTGGTAACCAGTAGTCAGTATAATATACTGAATTACACGTGTTCAACCCTTTTTAATATTTTCCAGCCTTCTCTTCTGTCAAGGACCAAAGTAATTACCCACCTTCAGGGCCGCAGCTACCTATCTTCCCATCTTCCTCATCTCCCCGTCAGTCTCCGTCACTTGACATTAGGTCACTGGTAACCTATTATGATTCTTCTAATGATATTCATTGAAAATCATTACTTGACATTATGATTTTCAATGATATAATTTTACCTATGGTACCACGTCCTGACGCACTCAACCGCATCACCGGTGTTTTCAGCGTTCACCCAATCGCGGCTCTTCTGGGTCCTCGCCAGTGCGGCAAAACAACGCTTGCGCGAATGATCGCGGAGCACGAACCATGCACC
Organism: uncultured Syntrophorhabdaceae bacterium; assembly: GCA_964393225.1. Classification (GTDB taxonomy): domain Bacteria; phylum Desulfobacterota; class Syntrophorhabdia; order Syntrophorhabdales; family Syntrophorhabdaceae; genus MWEV01. Next base: position 10,960 of record CAYMTB010000099.1, on the reverse strand, counting down.
TATTTCGACCTTGAGCACCCTGTTGATGTTCGTCGGCTGGATGCACCCCTGAGGGCTCTGGAGGGACTCTCCGGGTTGGTTGTCATCGATGAAATCCAACGCCGGCCCGACTTGTTCGAATTGCTCAGGGTTCTGGTGGATCGGCCCCGGAACCCGGCCCGGTTCCTTCTCTTGGGTTCCGCCTCTTCCCATTTGGTCAAGGGCGTATCGGAATCCCTCGCCGGGCGAATCGGATTCATAGACCTGTCCGGGTTCGACCTCCGGGAAGTGGGTATGGAGCAACTTACTACCCTCTGGGTAAGGGGCGGATTTCCAAGCTCGTTTCTGGCCGTCGACGAACCTGCCAGTATGTCATGGCGTGAGGACTTCATACGCACGTTTCTTGAACGGGATATTCCCCAACTTGGAATTACAATTCCGGCAGAAACCCTGAGACGTTTCTGGACAATGCTCGCCCATTATCACGGACAGGTTTGGAACGCTGCACAATTTGCCCGATCCCTCGGAACATCTGAGATTACAGCCCGCCGGTATCTTGATATTCTTGCCGGCGCCTACATGATCAGAATTCTTCCCCCCTGGTTCGAGAATCTTCGGAAACGTCAGGTCAAGGCCCCTAAGATCTACATTCGTGACAGTGGGATTTTGCACGCTTTGCTTCAATTGCGTACCATGACTGACCTTCAGTCTCATCCAAAATTCGGGGCATCGTGGGAAGGTTTCGCCCTGGAACAGATCATCGCAGCCTTTGAAACCCGCGATCACTACTTCTGGGCAACTCATGCCGGTGCTGAGCTTGACCTTTTGGTGATGGTCGCCGCCAAACGCTACGGGTTCGAATTCAAATACGCGGATGCCCCGGGCCGAAACCGCTCCATGCATACTGCCATTCAAGACCTGAGTCTTGACCACTTGTGGGTGATTTACCCCGGCCATGAAGAGTATCCTCTCGACAACAAGATCTCTGTTATTCCCGTTAATTCTCTCCCACGTATTGCAAAAAGCCTCCATCATTCATCCTTTTAAAGACCCCCTCCCCAACGGTATTGCCAGGCGGCACCCACTGTGTTGAAGTCTCCCCCTGAGCGGGTTTGCACACCGGTACTGCCGTATAGCTTGATGGAGTTACGGCGGTCAAAGGGGATGGCCACAGTGGCCCCCATACGCCAGTTCTGCAGCGTATCGTTCCCTCTTGCGCCGTCAATATTTGTAGTGCCGCCGGCATAATATGTGCCATTAAGGCCTGCCCAGACCCCTGACCGGAAGTTGTATATGACATGACCCTGCACGGAGTAGACCGGGTCCTGTTCACGGGTCTTGCTGCCCATGTAGCTGTTGTTGTTCGTAAAAAACATCACACCTGCCGCAGTTTCAAGGGTCCAGCGCCCCAGCGCCTGGGAAATTCCAGCTTCAGGTTTAAAAGACCAGCGGTTCGTACCGATATTGGCAAGTTTTGAGGAATCATACTGGCCGAGTGGCGCCGTTGTCAAAAGGCTCACCCCGATAATCGTTTCCTGCCGGTAGTTTTGGAAATCCTTGAACGAGAGTGCCGGCGCCCCGTACAAGTTTACGGAAACGCGTAACGCCGGATCGGCGAAACCGGAAACATTCCTGCTTTGCTCCTGCGCCAGCACGGTTCCCGTCCCGGAAAACCAGGCATAGGGAAGGACCAATTCAATCTTTCCCGATTTGCCCCATACATCAAGGACACGGGCGTAGGCTGCAAAAGATGTATGGATATCGATGTTAACGTCCTGAATGGGCAGTGTTGGATCGAGCAGCACATCCCCCCACTGGTAACCATACCCCAGCATAAGGAAATTCATGCCCACCGGCGCGTTTGAATACAATCTTGGTTCCATCGTCTGTCCCTGCACCTGCGCGGGAGAGAGAGTCAATGCAAGCGCAAGAAGAAATCCTGCGGCAATGAGCTTTATTCTTACATGACATTCCACTTATCTGCTCCTCACAAATTCAATGGCAAAGGTTTGTCTCTCCACCGCCTGAAAATAGGTCCCTTTCAGGCGATCCGTCTTGGGATCGTACTGCAGATTGTACAGTGAGCCTGGGTAGTTCACATCGCGAAGCTCGACGGATAAACTGATCCCTTTTTTATTGTTCTCAATCCTGGCCCTGGCAACGTTTATTGGTCTGGGATTGAAATAATATGCCTTCAGGCTGCCATCCGCCTTAATCTCCCGAAGTTCAAGAATATATCCTCCATCAGGACGAACCCAGCGCCCATCCAGCCTCTTAATGTCTGCCTGTTTCTTTCCCCCCTCGGCCGTCTGCACCGTTTCTGCCATGAACAAAATAGCGATAAACATCAAAACGGTACAAATTAAAATTTTGCTACAAATAAAATCTGATAGATGCGGATATGTCATTAGAGGCGGTGTCAGGTTATTCTGAGAAAACCCTCGCGAGGCGAGGAAGCTTGGTCTTTTGAGTAAGCAAAAGTTCCGAAGCCGAGCGGGAGCGATTGAAGCCGCTGGAGCGGCACGGTTTAATTGCGAGGTCAGTCCACGAGCAACATGAGCGTGTTTTCGTGGATAGCCTGACACCGCCGCATTATCACGATTCGGTCTACATAATGTTATTATCTTCTTCATTCGTGTTCATCCGCCTTTATCTGTGGTTTCATACATGGCTTTTCATGCCTTTTTTGACTTATCCGCTATTATTTCTTCTTTATCACAAGCGGCCCCTTCATGGCATCCATAATACGGGTCGCCGGGAGCCCGTTTTCAAGCAATTGGGTCATGGCGTGACAATATTTTCGAATATGCAGGAAGAACTTTTTATATCCTTCACAGAGATAGTGGAGTCCCGGTTCATCGTAGTAACTTATTCCGAAGCGATGTTTTGGACATCCCCCCTGGCAGGCAGCCAGCACATCACACTCCCTGCACCAGCGAGGCAGTGCCGTCTCTTTGGCAACACCGAACCCCGATTGCAATGATCTTTTTACCATCTTCGCAAGCCTGTCAGTCTTGATGTTCCCAAGCCTGTACCGGGGATAGACGCAATGGTCGCAGGCATAGACATCGCCGTTGTGCTCGATGACGAT
>CAYMTB010000099.1:0-7790 GCA_964393225.1 uncultured Syntrophorhabdaceae bacterium | reverse complement strand
CATGCGCTCCACTATGGGCGAAAACTGGATAAACTCAATCCCCTGACTCTTGAAGAACCGGTATACATCAAGAGGTTTCAATGCCGTCTCCCTTGCAACACAGGCCAGCACGTTATATTCGATCCCGTGCTTCTGAAGCAACATCAGGCCCCGCATTACTTCGTCGAATGTGCCGTTGCCTTTCCGGTCACGACGATACCGGTCGTGAATCTCTTTTGGCCCGTCAAGGCTGATTCCTACCATGAAGTTGTGTTTCTTCAGGAAGACACACCATTCATCAGTAAGGAGTGTTCCGTTGGTCTGTAATGAATTTGTTATTGTCTTCCCCTTCGCGAATGGCCTTTGGAGTTCGATGACCCTTCTGAAGAAATCAATACCCATAAGGGTTGGCTCGCCCCCCTGCCAGACGAATTCGACGACCGGCGTCGGCTGGGATGAAATGTAACCGGTAATGAAGGCGCGGAGCACGTCATCGGACATGCGGTACTTCTCATCCTGAGGAAACAATGCCTGCTTTTCGAGATAAAAGCAGTACCCGCAATTGAGGTTGCACACCGGTCCGGTGGGCTTGGCCACCACGTGGATGCCCTGTGGACTTCCGCCGTTATTTATATTTTCGTCATCGCGGGCTTCCTGTTGCTTCATACCTGATATTGCTCGATCCTGCCTGGTAAAATCCACCGGCTTCCAGTTCTTTGATTTTCTTTTCTTTAAAGCAGCATTTTCATTGATTAATGCCGGAAACATGCCGGATGGATCTTATATCTGGCCTCCATATGGTCATAATATGGCGCTGTGAAGCATCAATTATGTTGAAAATATTACAGTAGACAAGCAGGGGTGTCAACTATAACTTGCAATGGACAAAGAAGACACCGGCCAAACCTAAAAAGAAATAAATGAATACTGGGCGGGCCTTCTGATCCTCGGGTATATGATAACATGGCATAATGTCATTTACTAAACAGTTTGATACCTGGTTGCATGAATGTTGGAGTTACCCCAAATATCTCTCTTTTTTTAACTCATATATGGTATCCTTTTCGTTGTAATGGCGTCTTGTGAATTGTGTGGCCATCTATTTTGAAGAAAACATGTAGGGTATATATAACCCTTGAGGGCATCATGAATAATATTACAAGGAGCATTGCATGAAGAAACTTTTCCTTATCTTCTGTATGGCTGCAACCATTTTTACGTTCAGTATGGTAGCATCCGCCGCAGAAAAATTTATTGTCGGCGTGGCGCCCCATACCAGTGCCCGGGTTATCCTTGATATGTACCAGCCGCTCCGTCTGTATCTGGAGAAAACACTGGGATACACGGTAGACATTGTCACGGCCCCGGATTTTAACGAGTTTGCCAGGCGCGGGTTAGCTCAGAACTATGATTTGGCGATTACCACTGCGCTCCAAGCTAGGCTCTTCCAGACCGATGCCGGTTACATACCGATGTTAACCTACAAGGCTGACTTCAAATCCGTTGCCGTCATTGCCGCTAACGGCCCCATAAAGAAGCCCTCTGACCTGAATAATAAGGGCGTACTCGGTCTGAGCCCCTCCTCCCAGGTAACCCTCTGGGGACAGCACTGGTTGAAAGAGAACAAAATAGTTACCCTGCCGATCAGGTACGTCAGCGCCTCGGACAGCGTGGGACAGCTTGTGGCAGCCGGTGAAGCATCGGCCGGGTTCATGTCCCTTGCCAATTTTCAGAAGCTTCCCGACGGGATTCGCAGACAGCTCAAATTTCTGGCGGAAAGCAAGCCAATGCCGGGAAGGGTCTATATGCTGAATGGCCGCCACGCCCACGAGCAGAAAAAGATCGACGACGCCCTCTGGTCTTTTGCCGCAACCGCCGAGGCAATAAAATATTTTGAAACAAACAATCTTGAGGGCTATCGCAAACTGAAACCGAATGAGCTCAATTCCATGGACCCTTATGCCGCTGAAATAAGACGGGTTATACAGCAGGACAAGACGAAATGAAAATAATTACGACACGGAAAAGCGTCAGGGGCCGCCTATTGCTGCTGGCTATCGGAGTGGAGTTGGTCATGCTGACCCTGCTTGTTGCCAACAGTTTCCGTCTCCTGCATGGAGCCATGACAGATCAGGCCCGCTGGCATGTGCAGCAGATGATGCCCGTATTGAATGCCGCTCTAACGGCTCCCCTTGCACAGCTCGATTTTGTGACAGTACAGGCAGTTCTGAATGAAAGTCGGGCAACAGGAGGCATCAATTATATTGTTGTGACCGACCGTGAAGGACACACCGTGGCGTCAAGCGGCTGGCTAAAAGGACAAAAACTACCCGAACCGAGCCTTAAGCCCCAACGGTTCAGTTTCGACACATTACAACAATATGATGAAGCAGTCCCCATCATACAGAGCGGACAAAGACTGGGTACTCTCCACCTGGGGCTTGATCTGTCCCGAATCGTATCCGCCCGCCATATGCTTCTTGTTCAGGAGATCGGCATCGCCTTAGCGGAACTTGTCTTTTCCTCGTTGATACTCCTGCTGATCGGGTACTGGTTGACCCGCCACCTGTCGTCACTGACAGAGGCCAGTCTGCAGGTAGCATCAGGCAACCTGACCCCACCCCCTCTTCATGAAGGTAATGATGAAATCGGACAGTTGGGTGCGGCCTTTAATACAATGTCGCGGGCTATAGCTGAAAGGGTGAATGACCTTACACAGGCCAAGGAGACCGCCGAAGCCAGCGAGCGGGCCAAGTCGGAAAGTGAGGATCGGTTACGCAGCATTACCGATTCGGCCCAGGATGCCATTCTGATGATGGATCCTAAAGGCCTGATATCCTACTGGAATCCTGCAGCCGAGCGTATCTGCGGCTATAAGAGCACCGAAGCCATCGGTCAGGACCTTCACGCATTGATCGCTCCCAAACAGTACCACAAGGCACATTTCGCCGCTTTGCCGAAATTTCAGCAGACGGGTCAAGGGGCTGCGGTGGGAAAGACACTTGATCTTGAGGTTCGCAGAAAAGATGGCAAGGATATAGCAGTTCAGTTATCACTTTCCGCAATACATATGCGTGATGGCTGGCATGCCGTGGGTCTTATACGCGATATCACCGACCGTAAACTGGCAGAAGAAGCGTTGAAAAAGAGTGAAGAACGTATCCGCCTTTTACTTAACTCAACGGCAGAAGCGATTTATGGCATTGACCTTCAGGGCAACTGTACCTTCGTCAATCCATCCGGTCTCAGAATTTTGGGCTACACCGATATAGAACAACTCCTCGGCAAGAATATGCACCATCTGATTCATCATTCATACCCGGACGGCAGTGTAATGCCCGTAGAGGAATGTAAAATATACCAGGCGATCCGTGAAGGTGTGAAAATACATGTCGACGGCGAATTTTTCTGGAGGGCAGACGGTACAGGCTTCCCCGCAGAATGCTGGTCATATCCGCAAATAGTGAACAATGAGATTGCCGGTTCGGTCGTCACATTTGTAGATATTACGGACCGCAAAAAGGCCGAGCAGGAGATTATCAAAGCCAAGGAACTGGCCGAGGCTGCCAGTACCGTCAAGAGCGAATTTCTCGCCAACATGAGCCACGAGATCCGTACCCCCATGAACGGGGTCATCGGCATGACGGGGCTGCTGCTGGATATGGGACTGACCGATGAGCAGCGCCATTGCGCCGAGTCCATCCGTGCCAACGGAGAATCGCTCCTCGGCCTTATCAACGACATCCTCGATTTATCCAAGATTGAGGCCGGAAAGCTTGATCTGGAGATCATCGAGTTTGATTTGCAGAACCTGTTGGATGATTTTGCAGCAACAATTGCCGTCCGTGCCTACAACAAGGGATTGGAACTGCTCTGTGCCACCGAACCCCGGGTCCCCACACTTCTCCGTGGCGACCCGGGCCGTCTGCGCCAGATTCTCACCAATCTTGTGGGCAATGCCATCAAGTTCACCAATAACGGGGAGGTAGTAATCGGGGTTACCCTCCAATCAGAAACCACGAACGATGCCTCCCTGCTCTTCTCTGTGCGGGACACAGGTATTGGCATACCCAAAAACAAGACCGACCTTCTCTTCCAGAAGTTCACCCAGGCAGATGCTTCTACTACACGCCAGTATGGCGGTACCGGCCTGGGATTGGCCATTTCCAGGCAATTGGCTGAAATGATGGGTGGCACAATAGGGGTAAGCAGCGAAGAAGGCAAGGGCTCCGAATTCTGGTTTACTGTTCGCCTGGGCAAACAGCCTGAACCCGCGCAGGTTGAAATGCTCCAGCCTGTTGATCTGACCGGCGTGCGGGTCCTCATCGTCGATGATAATGCCACCAATCGGGAAATCCTCTTCTTAAGGCTGTCCTCCTGGGGCATGCGGCCGGCGGAAACCCAGGATGGCGCCACAGCTCTGAAGGTTCTCCTCCAGGCGGTTGACGAGAAAGATCCTTTCCGGATTGCCATCATCGACATGCGGATGCCGGGTATTAGCAGCGAAACTCTTGGTTCTTCCGTCAAGGCCGATGAACGCCTGGCCGGCACTGATATGGTGATGCTGACCTCTCTGGGAATGCGGGGCGATGCTCGCCGCTTCGAGGAAATAGGCTTTGCCGCCTACCTGACCAAACCGGTACGCCACCAGGAACTGAAGAGCGTACTGTCCCTGATACTAACAGACAAGGACGCAACCCGGAAGAAATCCATCGCAACCCGCCACTCAACCCTTGAACAGTTAATCCCCTTTACTGAGAGCAAGGCCCGTATTCTCCTGGCCGATGATAATATCACCAACCAGCAGGTAACCCTGGGTATACTCAAGAAGTTCGGTTTCCGGGCCAATGCCGTGGCAAACGGCGCCGAAGCGCTCAAAGCACTGGAGACTATTCCTTACGACCTGGTGCTCATGGATGTCCAGATGCCCGTGATGGATGGGCTGGATGCGACCCGTCACATCCGCGATCCCCAATCGGCAGTTCTCAACCACAGCATCCCCATCATTGCCATGACCGCCTACGCCATGCAGGGTGACCGGGAAAAATGCATCAATGCCGGCATGGACGATTATGTGTCAAAACCGGTTAGACCTCAGGTATTGGCGGAACGGCTGGAGAAATGGCTGCCGGGAGGCCTGAACGAAGGTACGCAGATAAAGGGCGAACAGATACAGGAAAAAGAGGAGGAGACACAGATTCCGGAACTGCCCGTCTGGGACAAGGCGGAGATGATGGAGCGCTGTATAGGCGATAAAGACCTGGCAGAAGCTCTTGTGAATGGTTTTCTCGTGGACGCGCCACAGCATATCCAGGCCCTGAAAATATCTTTAAGGGCCGGCAACGCCTCTGAGGCCGAGTACCTGGCCCACACCATAAAAGGCGCATCTGCAAATTTGAGCGGAAAACGATTACGGGCCGTGGCCTTCGAGATGGAGAAATCGGCCAGGACCGGTGATTTGACTGTCGCAAGCTCCCACATGACCGAACTGGAAATACAGTTTGAACGATTGAAAGAAGTTATGGAAAAGGAGCGTTAGCAAAGGATAGAATTTTTTACTTCTTTTCACCTGCAAGTGGAGGCCTGGCTTTGACAGTAAAAACATCATTTGCAAAACCGGCAAATTCAATATAATTCCCCTTGGCGGCATACGTATCGCCCGTATCAAGCACGCTATCATAGGTCACAGCATCATCGGACGAAAATACAATTATTCTTCCCTGTTCGGGTTTTATAAAACTTAAAACCATGCCTTCGTTCACCGCCAGCCACTCGTTATATCCGTCGCCGCCTATCTTTACGGAATTTTCACCGGCTTTTAATGCAGCGGCAATCTCTACCGGGCTATACAGCAAATCCGAAACCCATGCCCATGTGGCCCCGTTCTTTTCAAAAAGGGTAAGTTCTGTCTGATCACGGATAGAGTCAAAGGGCATACCCGCAAATTCAGGGGAATCGATCCTTTTGACACCCCTGAAAAATACATATCCAGGCAGGTCATTGTACAGCAATGATTTTTCAAAATGCGTTTCTGCAGCCACAATAGACTCGAAAGGAGAAACGTTACGCCGCAGCCAGACCTTGCCATCCATGTTGATCTTGAGGCTTTGCGGTTTTTTTATAGGTTTTACTTTTTGCATCGCTATCATATCAATATTGTCCCCCGATAAAAAGTTCACCAGATAGCTTTCCGCGGGTGTATTGGTAAAATAAAAACTGCTTCCTTTGGTATCGTGATAATAACCATTATTATAAACGAGTGTCATTTCCGGTTTCTTCTCCTGTTCCTTAAAACCGTACAGGGTAGCGCTGTTTTTATCCGCATCAAACACTACCTGGCCAAGTTTCGAGCTGTTGGCGTAATAACCGCTGAAAGAAACATAATCTTGCGGCAATTTCTGCGCTTCCGGCGGTATCAAAACAGGCTTCTCTTCTTTTGAAATAAGCTTTTTCTCAACCAGTACCGCATCTAATATGTCCAGCGCTATTTTCATCGTATTACTTTCACGTCCGGCAGCAATGACAGCCACGGATATTCTTTTGTCAGGAACTGCGAAAACCATGGAAGAGTAATTTCCGGTACCGCCACTCTTGCCTAATACCTGAACCCCTGCTGTATCATAACGCGGAAGGCCGGTAAGATCCCAGCCCAGCCCAAACGAAATTTCGGGATTTCTGAGCGTGCTTTGGAACGCCGGGGGCTGCGCCTTTTTCATCTCAGCGAGAGGTGCTTTCTTCAAGAGTTTATCTTCCGATGAAAAGGCATCTACAAAACGGCAGACATCAATGGCAGTTGATGACAACCCGCCGGCCCCCAGGATCGAGAGTGTTTCAGGCGGATGCATTTTCCCGGTTATGGTGTCATAATAAAACGCTACAGGCCTACCCTTGATCTCACCCACGCCCATTCCGGTATTTTTCAGGCCCAATGGTGTAAATATCCTCTCATTAAGAAAATCGATGTATTTTTTTCCGCTTACCCGCTCCACGATCATTTCCGCCAATGTAAATCCGTCATTGCAGTACACTGCCATTGCTCCCGGCGCATGCTTAAGGTGCGCGCGGGCTAATGTATTCATTGTCTGCTGCTTTATGTTATCATCGTACCTGAGCCCGAAGGAATTCGCACCCTCAGTCCCCGGGATGCCAGATACGTGGTTTAACAGCATTCTTACTGTGATATTCTTATATCTATCATCAGCCATCCTGAACTCAGGAAGATAGTCCGTGACCGGCTTATCGAGGGAAACCTTGCCGTCTTCAACGAGCAGCATGATTGCTGCTGCCACATACACCTTGCTGACAGAGCCAATATTAAAGAGCGTATCTGTATTGACGGGTATGCTCTTCTCTCTATCTGCCATACCGAATCCTTCGGCATAAACGACCTTGCCGTTGACCATTATGGCGACGGCAGCGCTCCCACATTTGCCGCTGTTTATAGCCTGCCAGATTTCGTTGCGGGCTATGGTAATGGCATTTTTATAGGGATTTATCTTACTTACCACCTCGCCCAATGCAAGCGTAGTGAATAGCATACAGCACAGACAACCAATGCCGATAATTCCTGTTTTCGACATTACGCCCTCCCTTTTCTGATTTGATAAGATTATGCTTCTTGTGGAAAGGAGTATAAGAAGATCAGTTTTGTATGTCAATTAATTAAATATCACCGGAAAATGTGAGTTTTGAATATCTGTTGTAAGGGTTTACGAAGGTTGTCGATACTGGTATCGGACAGGCCACAATTTTAGAACTATACTAATCAACTATGCCGCCTCAGATTCTTTTTTTTTTTTTTGGTTTTACGC
>CAYMTB010000098.1:0-12146 GCA_964393225.1 uncultured Syntrophorhabdaceae bacterium | reverse complement strand
CTGATGCTTTCCTGACCCCTGACCCCTGACCCCAGTTTTTCTACGATTTCATCTATGGGCCTGCGCTGTGCACCTTCGAATGGTATATCAAGGATTATCCTTTTCATCCAGTCTATGATCCGTGAGCGCATTTCCGCCGCAGCCTTATTCGTGAAGGTGATGGCAACGATATTTGAAATGTGGGTTTTTACGGGTGACGGGGCAATTTTGTCGAGCAGCAGAAGCTGAAGGTATCTGAGCGCAAGGTTATATGTCTTCCCTGCGCCGGCAGAGGATTTCAGGATTAAAATGTGTGCTTGTATACTCATATAAATTAGTCCGGCAGGGCGGTTTTGATAGAAGTAGAGTAGCTCAGCGTTTAATATAAGCGTTCAGCCCGATAGTAACAGGCTTGCCATCTACTTCAGCGGCAGTAACGGTATTCCCGTGCGTGCTTGCAACTACAAGGGTTTTACCGGATGATGACGGCGTTGGTTTTTCCAGGTCAATTTCGATGAAAAGTTTGCCACCTTTGATTTCAACTTTCATAGCCATGATTGGTCCTCCTGTTCAGTTATTGAGTATTACCTTACCTGCACACCCGGAACGTGTCAATGAAAATGAGATATGCCTCACGATAATGCCGTATCTCATTCCTCATCTTAGCAGATAGCGTTTAGCGTAGAGCGTTTAGTTTTAAACCAGGATTTATCTTTATTTGACAATGATGCAAATTTCATATTCAATTATAGAATGTCCGGAGTTCCTGAATTTCCTAATTTCAGGCCCATTGAATTGGGCGACCGTGGTATATTCCAGAATATTTTTAAACATTACCATCCTGAAGTCTCTGAATGCTCTTTTACAAACCTCTTTATATGGCGGGAACATTATAATTATCAGTGGGCTCTGTACAAAGACTGGATAATGGTTGTCTGTCAGAACAGCGAGGATTCAATATATGCCATGCAGCCGGTTGGTCCTTCATCAAGATGTAATGCCGTTCTGAAGCTTCTTGAATGGCTGCGGGAAGAAAGGAAGGTAAATACACCTCGTATTGAAAGGGCAGATGAAAAGCTTGTCTCGGAGCTTGAAAGGGAAGGGTGCTTTACAATCAATGAAGCAAGGGAGCACTTCGATTATGTTTATTTAAAGAATGACCTTGCGCTGCTTTCAGGGAACCGCTACCGCTCAAAACGAAACCACATAAATCAGCTGTTCCGTACCTATCATTTTGCGTATGACCGGTTAATGCCTGAGCACATACATGCCTGTCTTGAATTACAGGAAAAATGGTGTCAGTTAAAGCGTTGCGAGGAAGATTTAAATCTGCTGGGCGAATGGGATGCAGTCCTTGAGATACTTGCACATTTTGATGCCCTCAAAGTAGAAGGAAGTGTCATTACCATTGAAGGGAAGGTTATGGCGTTTACAATAGGTGAAATGCTGAACGATACGACTGCGGTTGTGCATATAGAAAAGGCGGACCCGGAAATTCCCGGATTATACCAGATCATTAATCAGCAATTCTGTGAAAAATCAATGCAGGACGCCGTTTATGTGAACAGAGAACAGGACCTCGGTTTGCCCGGCCTCAGGGAAGCGAAAACATCATACTATCCCAACCATTTCGTAAAAAAGTATTCAGTGAGATTAAAATCGTAACAACCCCTCATGTATGGTCGTTGATTGTAAAGTGCTATCAAACGGCATTTTTTTTAACAGAGAATGACGAATTTTTTGATGTATTCCACCACTTCCTCCGGTTCATCTATAATTTTGATAATCCCCATGTCTTCCTTTGAAATTTTGGACATCGGCAATAGCGTTGACTGAACCCAATCGATAAGGCCTTTCCAGTAAGCTGAATCAACAAGAATAACAGGAAAGGGCTTGACCTTTTTTGTTTGAATCAGGGTAATGGCCTCAAAGCATTCATCAAGTGTACCGAATCCGCCGGGCATAATGATATAAGCCATGGCATATTTTAAAAACATGACTTTTCGTACAAAGAAATACCTGAAGCTTAACTTGACATTTGTATAGGGATTGGGTTTTTGCTCGAATGGAAGCTCGATGTTTATTCCTACTGATTTTGCACCTGCTTCTTTGGCGCCCCTGTTTGCAGCCTCCATAACTCCACCACCCCCGCCGGTAATTACGTTAAATCCATTTTTGCCGAGGAGTTTTGCCAGCTTAAACGTCTTTTCGTAAACGGGATCATTTTTCTGGCACCGAGCACTTCCGAAAATACTTACCGCAGGCTCGATATCGGCAAGATTTTCAAAACCCTCTACAAACTCTGCCATGATATGGAACAACCGCCACGTATCCTTAACGGTTATCTCGTCAATGACATATTGTTTTTCCATGTTCTTTCCCCTTTTTACCTTGAGATTTTACATATTCACATATATTATTTAAGCATTAAAATGAGAACAGTTCAATATTGTTCAGTATCAGCTCTTAGCTTTAAGATTATTGCTAACAGCTAACATCTGACGGTTAAAGGTTAATCATGCGGATTGGAATAGATATAGGCGGAACAAAAATCTTAGTCGGCGTTGTTGATGATGCGGGCAGCATCATTCATAAAATAAAGATACCGACAGATGCAAAGAACAGCTATATATGCGTCAGGGATGATATTGTAAATACAGTTGGTAGTGTTTTAAAGGGGTGTGGACTGCATAAAAAAGATATTGAAAGGATAGGAATCGCTGCGGCAGGTCAGATAGATAAAAAGACTCATTATATAGTTTTTTCCCCCAATCTTGGGTGGCATAATGTGCCGTTAAAACAGGATTTTGAAAATATATTCGGAATAGAGACCTTTATAGAGAACGATGTCAATGCAGCAACCTACGGTGAATGGAAATTTGGTTTAAACAGCATCCCCGATGATGTGGTTGGTGTTTTTGTCGGAACAGGCATTGGCGGAGGGCTCATTATAAACAGAAAATTATACAGAGGTTATACAAATGTAGGCGGTGAACTCGGACACATTACGATTAACCCCTATGGTTATAAATGCAGTTGTGGTAATCGAGGCTGTCTTGAAGCATACTGCGGCGGGTCATATATCGTGGGCAGGGTTCGGGATAAAATAAAGAGTGGCTACAGAGGCAGGATATGGGATATAATTGGTGGCAATGTTGATATGTTACAGACGGGTCATATTGAAGATGCTTACATTTCAGGGGATGAATTTTGTGTATACGCATGGCGTGAGGTAATTGAATATATGGGCGCTGCCATGGCAAGCATTGCTAATCTGATAAATCCTGAAGTAATTGTGCTCGGTGGCGGGGTGGTTTACGGGACACGATATTTTGTTGATGATATAAGGGCTGTTATGGAGAAAAGGGCCATGCCGGCATCTATCAGGGGTTTAATAATAGAAAAGGCAAAACTCGGAGAAGATTCGGCTATATTGGGAGCAGTGTTTGCTGAAGCGTAGAAGTTAGAGCGTTGAGCGGACAGCGTAGAGCGTGGATAAAAGCAGTTTTGAGTTATGAGTTAATAACTTTGAACATAGAACAGTTTTTTAACAGACAGGAGGGTTACTTATGAACAAAGAGATATTCAGAGAATATGACATTAGAGGGGGCGTTGAAAAAGACCTGACTGACGATGTTGTAAAAAATATTGCGAAGGCAGTCGGGGCATATATGGTGGAGCGTGGGAAAAAGAATGCCTCAATAGGAAGGGATTGCAGGCTTAGTTCGGATCATTTCAGGGATCTCGTTGTGGAAGGGATGGTGGAAAGCGGACTTGATGTAATTGACCTTGGTGTTGTTCCGACACCTTTATTTTACTATTCCCTTTTCAATCTTGAAGTGGATGGCGGGATCATGATAACGGGAAGTCACAACCCGGGCGACCAGAATGGTTTTAAGGTAGCATACGGAAAGTCAACGCTTTTTGGTGAAGAGATACAGAACATACGAAAGCTTATTGAAGAAAAAAGGTTTGTTCGTGGAGCTGGCTCTGTCAGGGAGTACAAGACGATTGTAGAAGATTATTACAATTTTTTAAGGAATAATATTTCATTGAACAAAAACTTTAATGTGGTTATTGATGCAGGGAATGGAACAGGGGGTGTTGTCGCTTTGCCTATAATGAAGGAGATGGGGCAGAATGTTACCGGGCTTTTCTGTGAAATGGACGGACATTTTCCAAACCACCATCCGGACCCTACTGTGGAAAAAAATATTGTTACCCTTAGAAAAACAGTGCTCGATACAAAGGCTGACGTGGGGATAGGGTACGATGGTGATGCTGACAGGATAGGGGTTATCGATAACGAGGGGAACATTATATGGGGCGATTATCTTATGATAATTCTTGCAAGAGATGTATTGAGACAACATAAAGGGGCAACCTTTGTTTCTGAGGTAAAGTGCTCACAAAACCTTTATGAAGATGTGCAAAAACATGGCGGGTTTCCCATTATGTGGAAGGCCGGTCATTCCCTTATCAAGCAGAAGATGAAAGAAACAGGGGCGCTCCTTGGCGGAGAGATGAGTGGTCATATCTTTTTTGCAGACAAATTTTTCGGGTACGATGACGCTATTTATGCATCATTACGGTTGCTTGAAATTATGGGTAATGGTGACAAGCCCCTTTCCGAATATTTGAAAGACGTGCCGAAAATGTATTCCACGCCTGAGATCAGGATTGATTGTCCTGATGATGTAAAATTTCATGTTGTCAAAAAACTGACTGAATATTATAAATCCAGGTATAAAGTAATAGACATAGACGGAGTAAGGGTTGTTCTTGATGAAGGGTGGGGACTTGTAAGGCCATCCAATACCGGACCGATCCTTGTCCTGCGGTTTGAGGCGGTGAGCGCAGATGCTCTTGAGAGAATACAGAAAATGGTCATGAACGACCTGACCGGGATTATGAAGGAGTACGTATAAACAATTAAGAATTAAGAATTAAAATAGAAAAATTCGTAAAAAGTCAAAACCCTGCGGGTTTGCCATTAAAGATTATTCATTCTTCATTTTTAATTTTTAATTCTTAATTGATTTAGATATCTCTTATGATAGCCATTCCCAATAACATCACAAAACCTGCCCGTTATACAGGTATAGAAACTAACGGTACAATAAAAGACCCTGAGTCTGTTCTTGTCCGCTTTGCCCTCTGCTATCCTGATATATATGAAATAGGGATGTCCTATTACGGATACTTTCTTCTCTATGAACTTGCCAATACAATAGAAAAAGTATGGTGTGAAAGGTGTTTTGCGCCATGGGACGACATGGACGTCTATCTGAAAAAAAATAATTATCCGCTACTTACACTCGAATCAAAGACGCCGTTGCACAAGATGGATCTTGTTGGTTTTTCCCTGTCGTATGAGTTGAACGTTACAAATGTGATCAACATGCTCAGGCTTGGCGGCATAAGTATAAGGTCTGAAGAGAGGGCAGGGGGACCGATTGTAATAGGCGGGGGGCCATTAATGCTCAACCCGAAGCCCTTTGAGGGATTTTTTGATCTCATTGTAGTTGGTGAGGCGGACGATGTACTCGTTAGAATATTAACTATGATGAAGGGGCTCAAAGGCCTTGACAGACGTAGCATTATAAAAGAATTGGCCAATCTGGAGGGTGTTTATTCGCCGCTTTTCAATAAAGAAAAGGTACAGCGTTTATACATCAAAGACCTCGACAGTTCGTACCATGCAACAAGCCCTCCAATACCTGTTGTAAACAGTATTCACAACAGATTGAACATAGAGATATCGAGAGGCTGTGGGAACGGCTGCAGGTTTTGCCTTGCAGGTTTCGGATACAGGCCGTACAGGGAAAGATCCTTCGAAAAGGTAAAAGAGATTATAGACATGGCAATCAATAATACCGGATTCGAAGAATTATCATTACTTTCGCTCAGTTCCGGCGATTATAGTTTCCTTTTCCAGACGATCTCGTACATCAAGGACAACCACAAAGGCGTTTCTGTGTCGTTGCCTTCATTGAAAATAGGGAGTATCAGTGAAGATGCTATCGGTGCTATTGCAGGTATCGCACGAACCGGCTTCACCTTTGCCCTTGAGGCTGCATCGCCGGATATACGATGCAGGATTAATAAGAATATCGATGTAGATACATTGTTTTCACAACTTCCCGCACTCAGGAAATATGGATGGAAAAGGTTAAAATTGTACTTCATGATTGGTTTCCCATGGGAAACAGATGAAGATATGGACGTTATTAAAGAGATTTTTACACATTTTGAAAAAGCAGGAATTGATGTAAATCTTGCAATTTCCCCCTTCATTCCTAAACCTCATACACCATTTCAATGGCTGCCCATGGAAGGCATGGACATTTTAAAAGAAAAAATGCTCAGGCTTAAAAGCGTATTAAGAAAAAAGGCCGGGAGAGTAAAATACAGGGACATAGAAACAAGTCTCATTGAAGGTATTATATCAAGAGGTGATAGCGCGCTGATGCCTCTTTTCGAATCTCTTGCCGATAAGAATACAAGGCTTGAAGCGTGGGGTGAATTCTTCAAGCCGAACTTATACTATGAATGGTTTGCTGAAAACGGTCTTGACATGAAACAATATCTGAATGGGAGATCATTCGATAATCCGCTGCCATGGGACTTTATAGATACGGGCGTTGATCGTAATTTTTTAATCAACGAATTCAGTAAGGCTGAAAAGGGAGAAATTACCGGTGACTGTTATAATGGATGCGAAGGATGCGGGATAGGGTGCGATAACGGCAGTTCAGCGTTCAGCGTTCAGCGCTCAGGGTTAATACTGCAAACAGAAGAGCAGAAAGAAGAAGCAGAAGTCAGAAGTCAGAAGTCGGAAGTCGGATTTAAGAGCGAAGACGTTCAATCTGCAATTATTAAGAAGATTGCTTTTCGTTATGCTAAATACGGTGATGCGCGGTATATAGGCCATATAGACACGATGAATATTTTGTTAAGGGCAATACGGTCATGCGGTATCAAGTTGAAGATGCACGGAAAATATCATCCTCTTCCCAAAATTGCCCTGTCTGACGCGCTGCCAGTTGGTATAGAGAGTACATGTGAGTTGGTGGAGATAGAAATTGATGGTGATATTTTAGATTTTGGGACACTCCCGAAAAAGATAAACTTGAAATTACCGAAAGGCATAAAAATTATTGAGGCTATTGTGGGAAGCATGAAAGATATGGTAAAAGAATACTCCTATATTCTAATATCTTATGATGAGGGAGAAACAGAAGAGGTAACGAAGTGGCGGACAAATGCCAAAAAAAACCTTTATACCTGGAAAGGAAAGGGTATCAAGAGCTTTTGGCAGTCGGGTACATTTCAAAGAATTTTGAAAGTAGAGGATAGAAGAATTTATGGCATCTGAACTGATAATCAATGTGACGTTTAACGAAATCAGGATGGCTTTCCTGGAGAATGGTATTCCCGTTGAATTTTTCATAGAGAGGAAGAATGATAAGAATATGGTCGGCAATATTCACAAAGGCAAGGTTGTCAGAATAGTTCCCGGAATGGACGCTGCTTTTGTTGATGTAGGTCTTGAGAAATCTGCCTTTCTTTACGTTGGCGATATCCTACTGGACAGGGCCATGTATGAGGAATACGAAGATACCGATTTTGTTCCCCAGGTCAACGAAAGAATTGAGGGGGTTCTTGAGGAAGGCCAGGAGATCATTGTCCAGGTTTCAAGGGAACCTATCGGACAGAAAGGGACACGTGTGACCTCTAAAATTACCTTGCCAGGCAGACTCCTTGTGCTCATGCCATCAACACAGCACATAGGTGTTTCAAGAAGAATTGAGCAGGAAGAGGAGAGGAAAAGGCTTGCAAACGTATTGAAAGAAATTTGCCCCAAAGGGTTTGGGCTTATAGCGAGGACAGCATCTGAGGGTAAAAACGAAGAAGAACTGGCGAGCGACCTTAATTTTCTCCAGAGAATATGGGAGAGTATACAGAAAAAGGCAAAACATGTGAGGGCTCCTTCAATCCTGCATCAGGATCTTGGTATGATTTTACGGGTTATTAGAGATCTCCATTCTCATAACTTAAAAAGGATAGTGGTTGATGATGAGTCTGTTTTTTTGAAGGTAAAGGAATTCTTAAAAGAATATTTGCCCGAAGAAGGATGCGAAGCGGTCTGCTTTAACGAGAAAGACCCTGTCTTTGAGGCCTTCGGAATAGAGATTGATATTGCCAAACTCACACAAAAAAAGATATGGCTGAAATCGGGAGGTTATATCGTATTTGATTACACAGAGGCCTTGACCGTAATAGATGTAAACACGGGAAGGTATCTCGGCAGAAAAGACCTTGAAGATACGATACTGAGAACCAACCTTGAAGCCGTGAAAGAGATTGCTTACCAGATACGTTTACGGAACATCGGCGGTATTATCGTTGTCGACTTTATAGATATGGAGCGGAAAGAATCAAGAGAGATGGTTTTCCAGACGCTTGTTGATGCCTTGAAGAAAGACAGGATAAAGACCTTTGCATACCCGATAAGCGAGATCGGGCTTGTACAGATAACACGGAAAAGAACAAGACATAATATTGTCAATATGCTCACAGAAATGTGTCCGAATTGTGATGGTGTCAGCTATATTAAATCGCGTTACACTGTGTGTTACGAAGTCCTTAGAGAACTCCTCAGCCTTTGCAGGAAAGAAGGGGGCAAAAAGGTAAACCTTTATTTAGCGCCGGAAGTTGCAAGTTTTATCTACGAGGAGGAGAAAAACTCAATTGAACATATTGAAACTACCTATGAGACAAAAATCAATATTATTGCCAACCCTGCGCTAAGCATTAACAGGTTTCATATTGAAAAATCACATTAAATCTCCTGCCAAGGTAAACCTGTTCCTGAAGGTTCTCTCAAAAAGACCTGACGGGTATCACAATATCGTTAGTATTGTTGATATTATATCTCTTTATGATGTTATATCAATCGAGGAATTAGAAGATGACGTTGTCATAGTAAACGACGATAGAGGTGTTTTGCCGGAAGGCCAGGCAAATACGATGTACAGGGCAGCCATGCTGTTAAAGGAAAGATTCAATATTCACTCAGGCGTAAAAATATTTGTTGAAAAACATATTCCCATCGGTAGCGGACTTGGCGGTCCAAGCAGTGATGCTGCTACCGTATTGAAAGAACTTATCAGAATGTGGGAATTGAAAATAAGCCTTGAAGAAGTAACTGATATCGGGAGGAAGATAGGGGCAGATGTCCCTCTGTTTCTATTTTGCAAGCCGTGCGTAATGAGGGGGACAGGCGAAGCAATATCTCCAGTAAAATTACCATTGCTCTGGTATCTTATAGTCTATCCAAATATGATTTTGAGCACAAAAGCAGTGTATGAAGGCTTAAGAATCGTATTGACAAAAAAAGAAAATGATATTAAATTGATAGGGCAGTTTTATTCTGTCCATGATATTGCAGGCTTGCTGGAGAATGATCTTGAGACAGTCGCAATTCCAATGTGCCCGACAATTAAAGATTTAAAAGACAGAATTATCAAAGCCGGTGCAATTGGCGCATTAATGAGCGGCAGCGGCTCATCTGTATTTGGTATTTTTGAAAATGAAGAGGGGGCAAAAAAGGGATTGCTGTATTTGAAGGATGCGGGGAGCGTGTTTATAGCGCATAGCATTTAGTTTACAGGAGGGGGCGTAATGGATATAACTGACGTTAAGATTTTCCCTGTAAGTGACAAAAAGGTAAAGGCATATGTGTCTATAGTATTGGATGGTTGTTTTATTGTGAGAGATTTGAAGGTGATAAATGGTGACAGCAAGCTCTTTGTTGCGATGCCGAGTAAAAAAATGAAGGATGGTTCCTACAGGGATATGGTTCACCCTTTAGATAATCTTACAAGACAGAAAATTGAATCAAGTGTCTTAGAAGCATATGAAAAACAAGTAGTTGAAAAATAAACTGATTAAAATACCTTATTTGGGGTGTCGTCAAACTGGCAAGACACAGGCCTTTGGAGCCTGCATTCGGAGGTTCGAATCCTCCCACCCCAGAAAATAACAGGGGGCAATAAGTGGATAAGCTCAGAATATTTACCGGCAATGCGAACAGGGAGCTTACGGAAAGGATATGTAAATTTTTAAAGATTGAACTGGGCAAAGCCAAGGTCAGTAAGTTCAGTGATGGCGAGATCCAGGTAGAGATTGAAGAAAGCGTCAGGGGCATGGATACCTTTCTGGTTCAGCCCACCTGCCCGCCGGTGAGCCACAATCTCATGGAAGTTCTCATTATGCTCGATGCATTGAAAAGGGCATCTGCAGCAAGGATTACCGTTGTAATACCTTACTACGGGTATGCAAGACAGGACAGAAAGGTTGTGCCGAGGACATCCATATCGGCAAGGCTTGTGGCAAATCTCATTACAATGGCAGGGGCTTCAAGGATACTTGCCATGGATTTGCATGCCGGTCAAATTCAGGGTTTTTTTGATATTCCCGTTGATCATCTCTATGCACTGCCTGTGCAGCTTGAATATCTCAGCAAAATCGAAGGGGAGCCTGTTATCGTCTCTCCTGATGCGGGTGGTGTTGAGAGGGCAAGAGAACTTGGCAAAAGGATGAATGCTTCTTTGGCAATTATTGACAAGAGGAGAGAGAAGGCGAATGTTTCAAAGGTGATGCATATTATAGGAAATGTTGAGAATAAAGTGGCCATTATTCTCGATGATATGATTGATACCGGCGGAACAATAGTTCAGGCGGCTGAAGCGATAATGCAAAATGGAGCCAGGGCTGTTTATGCATGCTGTACACATCCCGTCCTTTCGGGTAGTGCTGTAGAAAGAATTGCAAATTCGTCACTTACGGAACTTGTTGTCACAAACACAATACCGCTTTCAGAAGAAGCAAAAAGGGTTAATAAAATAAAAGTGCTCGATGTTTCACCAATACTCGGTGAAGCCATTAAAAGAATATACAGGGCTGAATCTGTAAGCTCATTATTTGTATAAAATAAGTGAATGGTGAATAGTGAATAGTATTTAGCTGATGGCTGTTCACTAAAGGCTATCCACTGAATTAAATGGAGGTTGCAAATGGAAGGTTTTTCAATTAAAGCAGAGATTAGAAAAGGTAAAGGGAAATCCAAAGCAAAGAGTACAAGAAGGAAAGGCGGAATCCCCTGTGTTTTGTACGGGAGGGATTTTGAGTCAGTAGGTATTACCGTTTCCCTGAAAGACTGGGAAAAATTACGCAAAAACATCAAGAGAAATACAATCTTGAAGATGGAATTGAGCAATGACGGTGGCGTAGAAGAAAGACCTGTAATGATAAAAGATATACAGAGAGCAATCCTGAAGGATGAGGTTCTCCATATAGATTTCCTGCAGGTATCAATGGAAAGGAAAATTGAGGTGGAAATACCGATACACCTAACAGGTGAAGCAATCGGAGTGAAAAATAACGGTATTGTAGAGCTGCACCTCCGAACGATCATGGTTGAATGTCTCCCGTCAATGATACCGGAAAAGATTGATTTAGATGTGACAAACCTTGATATAGGCGATTCCATCCATGCAAATGAAATTTCAATACCTGGTGTAAAAATTCTTGAGAATCTGGGTGTCGCAATTGTTACCGTAATCCCGCCATCAGGTGGTGAGGAGAAGGCTGTCACAGTAGAAGCGGCTGAAGTTGAAAAGAAGGAGGGATAAAGACATTTTTGTTTCTATTATGCGGCCTCGGCAACAAGGGTTTTGAATATTCGCACACAAGACATAATATCGGCTATCTTGTTATAGACAGGTATTCTGAAAAATTCAATATTCCCCTGACAAGAAAAAGACACGGATGCAAGACGGGCGCCCAGGATAACATTATTCTTGCAAAACCGGATACATATATGAACCTTTCGGGTACTCCTGTATCTTCCCTTATCAGGAATATGAATATACCGTTGGAGAATTTTATCCTCATCCATGACGATCTTGATATGGACTTTGGGCGTATCAAGATAAAATGGAATGGCGGCCACGGCGGACATAAGGGGGTAGGGTCGGTTATCGGCGCACTTCAATCCAATCTGTTTCACAGGGTTAAAATAGGTATAGGAAGGAATCCCTCTATGACCCCAGAGGATTATGTTCTTTCAAGGTTTCAGAAAGAGGATGCAGAGACGCTAC
>CAYMTB010000097.1:0-12149 GCA_964393225.1 uncultured Syntrophorhabdaceae bacterium | reverse complement strand
ACTTTTGCATACGCAAAAGACCAAGCTTCCTCGCCTCTCGACGGTTTGCTCCGGGGCGGTTTAATTGCGAGGTCAGTCCACGAGCAACTACCCCGACACCTCCCTAATGACATATCCGGGTTAATTACTTAATTACTCAGTTACTTAATTACTTAATCCCTTAATTACTCAATTACTCTAACAAAAACAGTTCCCCGTCAACCATATTGAACCTTCTTTTCCCCAGCAGACCTATTTCGGGATCATGTGTCACGAGTATAAGGGTTGAGGATATGCGTTCATTTATGGAAAGGATATAATTAAGCACCTCTTTGCCCGTCTTTCTGTCGAGGTTTCCTGTGGGTTCATCGGCAAGGATAATCTCCGGCTCATTCACTAAGGCCCGTGCGATGGCCACCCTTTGCTGCTCTCCGCCGGAAAGTTCCCCGGGCCTGTGATCTCTCCTGTCCTTCAGACCCATAATCTCCAGAAAGGTTTCCGCCTTTGCAATGGCTTCGATACTGCCGACCCCTTTTATCCGGAGCGGTATAGTAATATTTTCAATAACGTTAAAATCCTGCAGGAGATGGTAAAACTGGAAGACAAAACCCACCTTTTCGTTCCGGAATTTACTCGCTTCATCTTCGGTAAATCCGTTGATATTCCTGCCTCTGAAAAGTATTTCACCTTCAGTCGCGGTATCCAGTGTTCCAAGGATATGGAGAAATGTGCTCTTGCCGGCGCCTGAAGGGCCCATGATGGTAATAAAATCAGCTTCATAGATATCAATATCGAGCCCCGTCAATATGTTCAGCTCCACATTGTTCTTATTAAATCGCTTTTTCAGTCCTGATACCTGCAGGATAGGTTCATTCATACCGCAGCGTCTCCACAGGGTCTATTTTTGAAGCCTTATATGAGGGGTAGAGCGTTGCAAGGATACATATCAGCATGGTAACAGATGCAACGAGTGCAACATCAAAGAGGCTTATTTTGATGGGCAGACTGCTGATGTAGTAAATGTCTTCCGGCAGTTTTATAATCTTGTATCTCCTTATAATCTCACATATGCCGTAGCCGCTTATTGAGCCGATCAAAGCACCAAGAACTCCTATCGTCACACCCTCCACCATGAATATTTTCATGATGCTCTTCTTCTTTGCCCCCATGGCTTTCAGGATTGCAATGTCCTTTTTCTTCTCCATGACCGTCATGATGAGAGAGCTTATGATGTTGAAACTCGCAACAAAAATAATAAGGGCGAGAATAATGAACATGGCAACCTTTTCGAGTTTTAACGCGGAAAAGAGGTTCTTGTTCATCTCAATCCACGTCCTTGCAAAATAGCCTCGCCCCAGTTTCTTTGTTATCTCTTTCCGTGTTTCATCTGCCGTATAGGCGTCCTTTAACTTTACCTCTATGCCTGTGGCACCGATGCCCATGATACCTTCCACGTCTTTGAGGGACATGATGATGAGGGTATTGTCAATCTCGTACATACCCGTTTCGAATATCCCGCCGACCTTGACCCGTACTGTCTCGGGCATGGCACCCATGGGGGAATAGCCGCCAAAAGGAACCATTATTGTGAAGGGATCTCCCGGAAGAAGACCCATGTGTTTTGCCAATTCCTTACCGATAAGGATATTGCCCTTTTTCTCCAGGGCACTGGTGCTGCCTTCTTTGAGAAGTTTTTCCATAAATTTGATATCTTCCGCGTTCAGACCTTTTACGGCTACACCGGACAATTGCCTGCCGCTTTGCACCATAGCCTGAAAGGTAATGAAAGGAAAGGCATGGGTCACACCGTTAACCTGTTTTATTGTATTGACAAGATCTTCGGGTGCTTTTACATCTCCTTCGAGACTCAATACGAGAACATGAGGGTTAATACCGAGTATGCGCTCCCGTATCTCATTCTGAAACCCTGTCATGACAGCAATAACAATAATCAGCGCCATAACCCCTATCGCGATACCAGTTACAGCTATCCACGTAGTAAAGGATATGAAGGCCTCTTTCCGTTTTGAGCGGAGATAGCGAAGCCCTATGTTAGTTTCGTAGTTCATATTTATAGCGTGGAGCGTGGAGCGTGGAGCGTTTAGTATAGAGGCTTTAACTCTACGCTATCCGCTATACGCTCTACGCTGTTTTTTTCACGGTCTCAACAGTGGAAATAGGATTACCTCACGGATGGAGGGGCTGTCTGTGAGGAGCATCGTTAACCGGTCAATGCCAATACCTTCGCCTGCAGTCGGCGGAAGTCCGTATTCGAGGGCCGTTATATAATCTTCATCCATCATGGCGCCCTCTTCCTTTGCCTTTATCTGCTCCTCAAACCTTTTCCTCTGGTCCTGAGGGTCATTCAATTCATTAAACCCGTTAGCTATTTCCATTCCGCTGATATAGAGCTCAAACCTCTCCGTAATATCCGGATTGTCCCTGCTCCGCTTTGCAAGCGGCGACACCTCGACAGGGTAATGGGTTACGAATGTAGGCTGTATTAACTGCTTTTCGCAGAGCTCTTCAAATATCTTCGTGATAAGCTTCCCCTTCGTTTCTTTCTCAACGCCTTCAATTCCAATTTCCTTTGCATAGGAGGCAAGTTTATCTATATCGTTCAACTGCACGAGGTCAAAACTGCCGAATTCTCTCAACGCCTCCTCCATGGTAATCCGCCGCCAGGGAACTGAAAAATCTATCTCCTGTCCGTTATACGTAACTTTATAATCACCAAAAAGCTCTTTTACAAGTGACGAGACCATGTTTTCCGTAAAGGCCATGAGGTCTTCAAATGTAGCGTAAGCCTGATAAAATTCAAGCATGGTAAATTCAGGATTATGGCGGACAGAGATACCTTCATTCCTGAAATTGCGGTTTATCTCAAAAACCCTCTCGAACCCTCCCACTACCAGCCTTTTAAGGTACAACTCTGGGGCGATCCTGAGGTAAAGATCCATTCCCAGGGCATTATGGTGTGTTATGAACGGCTTTGCCACAGCGCCGCCCGGCATCACCTGCATCATCGGTGTTTCTACTTCAATGAAATCTTTATCTATAAAATAATTCCTGATGTATTCGATAATCTTTGCCCTTCTTATAAAAACATCTTTCGCCCGCTCATTCACTATAAGGTCGAGGTACCGTTTTCTGTACCTTTCTTCCACATCCTTAAGGCCGTGCCACTTCTCAGGGAGGGGACGCAATGATTTGGTGAGAAGCTTTACGTTTCCGGCGAGTATTGTCAACTCCCCTGTCTTCGTCCTGAACACCCTGCCCTCAACACCGACTATGTCGCATATATCAAATTTCTTAAAGACACTGTATTCAGGAGACTTGAGCATGTCCTTTCTCACATAGACCTGAATTTTTCCTTTTCTATCCTGAATGTGGATAAATAAACTCTTCCCGAAATCCCTGAATGCCATAATCCTTCCTGCTACAGAAACTTGCTCTTCTGTTTTTTCCAGTTCATCGTGGGAAAAGGAGCTGTATTTTTCTTCCACATCTCCTGTGGTTATATAGGGCCCGTTATCCTGAGGATATGTCTCAATGCCGAGCTCCCTCAATGATTTTTCTTTTTCTATCCTTACAGCAATTAATTCATTAATCGGTTCCATGGTCTTTCTGCTCCTGATTGCTTTTTTCGCAGGCTGAAGCCTGTGCGGCTACCCTTACATTTTTAGCGGATAGCGGATAGCGGATAGTTAAAGCATAACGGGTTCTCATCTACACGCTCTCCACTGCCTTTTCTCCTCTACGCTCTACGCTATTTTTTCACCTTTTACACCTCTACTATAACATCATAATCAAGGGTTTTCACTATTTTACCGTCTCTTATCTCTCCTATGGCGCAATCGCCCCTTATAAAAGCGATGCCGTCGATATCCGGGGCCTGCGTGAGAAGTCTCCCCGTCATATGCCCCTCGTCTTTCGCTTCAACGATAACTTTAGCTGATTTTCCTTCAAGACATTTCATCCTCTTTTTTGATATCTCCTTCTGTATCTCCATAATCATGTTATACCTCGACTGTTTCACGCTCTTCTTCACCTGCCCCTTCAATTTGGATGCAGGCGTGCCTTCTTCCCTGGAATACATGAAAGCGCCGAGCATATCGAATTCCCATTTCTTTATAAAATCGAGTAAGCGTTCAAAATCCTCATCTGTCTCGCCGGGAAAACCGACAATAATGGTAGTCCTCAGCGTGGCTCCCGGTATTGTATTCCTGACGGCACGTATAAGACCTTCAAGGTCTGTTTTTCCGTAACCCCTTCCCATCAGATTGAGAATTTTATCTTCAGAATGCTGGATGGGCATATCCATGTATTTGATTATCCTGTCCTCACTGCTTATGAAATCCATCAGATCTGAGTCTATCCTTTTCGGGTGCATATAAAGAAGCCGTAAAAAATAGTCTCCTTTTACTTCGAGGATGTGCCTCAATAATTGCAGGAAGCCCGGACCGCCATGCCTTCCATATGAAGTAATATCCTGGCCTATGATATTGATCTCTCTGAATCCGCTCTCCAGGAGCCATTCAAATTCTGTCTTAATTTCTTCGGGGCTTCTGCTTCTCAGCCCGCCCCTGATATCGGGAACAGAACAGTAACTGCACCTGTTATCACAGCCCTCCTGAATCTTCAGGTATGCCGAGGGTTTGCTCGTAAGTATCTTTCTCGGAAATGTTTCCGCAAAATTACCTTCCTTCAGAAAAAAGCCTTTTTTGCCGATTAAATGTTCAATTTCATCATAGTAATTTCTGCCTATAAAAAGATTAACCTCCGGTAACAGCTCGCGAAGTTTTTCTTTGTAACGTTCAACAAGGCAGCCGGTTACCACAATCTTTTTGCCATGCAGCGCCTCTTCAATTATGGTCTCTACAGACTCTTTCGCTGCATCGGCAATGAAAGCGCAGCTATTTATGATGACAGTATCACACTCTTCGGTCAGCACGTGTCCTTCGATCTCTAATTTCCGGGCAATATATTCGGACTCTACAAGGTTCTTGGGACAACCGAGGCTGATAATCTTAAATTTCACTTACACATGCTCCCTGTTTTTTAGATGGTTGGTTCATTTCCTTCAAATAATTCCCGTATTTAAGATATGCTTCATTTCCAATATGATTTTAGTTACCCGGAGAAGCCAAGCATATCATATCCGGGGCTGTATTTCCATTAAATAGCATGTATTTTCAAGGGAGTAAGAAATGTTCCTGCTAATAAATCAAGAACAAAGTTTTGATTTATTAAAATATAATTATAAATAGTGTATAATTATAGCAATAGATTTGGTAGATGCGAAAACAACATTGACTGCTGGCTGTACATTCGGGTAGTTGATTCCATTTCCGATCTTGCTTCTTTCTCTTGACAGCATCCATTACACACGGATTCATGCTGTGTGTAGGAAAGGAGAGACCGCATGAACAATGTTAAAAAGATATTTTGTTCAGGGTTGCTGTTTCTTTTATTCTTTGCCATGCCTTTGTACGTCTTCGGGCAATACCGCGCAACAGCCCCAAGGATTCAGCAAGCCCCGGCCCCAAAGGTTCAGCCTGCGCCAAAAATACATGTCTCCCCCCAGCGCAGTCAGGTCTGGAATGACGCGATGAAAGCCCTTGAAAAGGGCGACATGGCCGCCTATAATAAGCTGAATCAGCAATACATACAGATGGGGAAGGAACAGACAGCGGGGCCTCCGGCACCAGCAGCCCCCGCACCGGGCATTCATGCACCGCCGGCTGTTCCTTCGGCTGCTGCAGTATCGCCAATCATGCCCTCATGGGGAATGCCGATGCCTGTCTCTCCTGCGCCGGCTTCGCATGGTACAACAGCATCAGCGCCATCGTCCGCGCCTTCGGCGCCCGGAGAGTTGAGCACAGCGCCGACCTGGAATACCTCTTCACCGGCACAGATGTCTGCCGTAACGAATGCTCCGCCGGCGCTTTCGTCGGCCCCTGTCTGGAATACACCCGCACAGGCACCTGCCGCACCTGTCTCTTCCGCCGCTTCCTTGGCCCCTGTTTCAGCGACGGCTCAACCCTCTTCACCTGCATCACTGCCCGGCGCACCGACATGGAGTACGTCTTCGCCGGCCCCTGCGGCTGCAGCCGCAATTTCCTGGGCAGCATCAAAGACATTAAACACTATGCCGGTGTGGACAACGGACAGCATTATGCAGGATGATGCAAGCCTCAAGCCCATCGTCGAAATGAGCAGCAGTGCTGGTGCTGTTACGAAAATGCCTTCAGATATACCAAAAGGCGTGACGTTCAGCAACAGCAGCCCCCTTGTTCCGTATAAGGTGACAACAGAAAAAGGATGGAGTGACTTCGGCACAAATGCGTTGATTACCGCCCCTGAAAGCGTAAAAAACGGCAGCAAACTGGACCAGGCGAAATATATTGCGGCGATGGTAGGCGAGCAGATGACCGGGCAGGGGGTTGTGCCGAATTACAGTATCCCCACAAGGATAGGGACAGGATTGAGTTCATCCGGTACCTGCGGCTACACCTCTTCTGCCATCGAAAACGCCCTCAAGGGCGCCGGGTTCACACATACCTCAACTGTCTACGGGCAGAAAAACTGGCTTCCGACGAGTGCTGTGGACGTCAACTACGCCCATAACACCACTGCCACCGTCATCGACGGAAAAACATATGTATTCGACGTCTGGAAATACGGCAAAGATGACAGCACGGGGCCTGAAAAGAATTTTAAAGGTTTCATTACCAGCAAGTATAACGGCATGTCTGCCGAGGACTGGCAGAAATGGATGGAGAAAGAAGGGTACATGCTGTTCAGCGCCCATCAGGGCGATGATAGATTATATTCCGGTCCGGAAGCGGCCTTTGAGGAATATATCGAAGCAAGCAATACCCAGGACGCGATCAAGAGTTCCGACTACGCTAAACTTGCAGAAAATTTTTTGAAGATCAAGGAGGGGTCTGAAGATTTATATAAGAACAAGCTCGATAAATTTAAGAAGGAACATCCTGACCAGTATGACAAACTCGTGAATGCCATCAAGAACAAGTCGGCACTGCCTAAAATAACCGACACCAAACCCCCTCCTGAACATGCAGAGCATAAGGATGAAAAAATACCGGCAGTACAAACAGCTGCCGTTCCTTCAAGCGGCAAGGGCAGACCGGGCACTGCCGGTACCCTGAACACACCGGCGCCGGGCAAACCCCAGCCGCCAGTTGATCCGACCCTGATCACAGATGAGAAGGGCAACCTCAAACCGGGCTACAGTATCGATAAATACGGCATGGCATGGTCAGACAAGCCAAGCTATATTCTTGTTAAAGGACCTGACGGCAAGTGGCACGATGAAATCATTAAGCAGACCTCTGCTGCGGCTGCTTCCACGTCCGGACTGTCTGCACCGAAACAGTTCCCCGATGCCGCACAGCCGCCCCCGCCAAAAACCGATGCCGGTAATATACAGCCATACTCATATCCTCCAGATTTTGAATATTTCCTTAATATGAAATGGCACGGTCCGAACATATGTCAGAAAGGATATGACGAAATTGCACAACTTTTAGCCAAAGGGAATCCTGATGCTCTGAACCCGTTTAACACGAGTTATAAGGCCAATATTATTGTAGAAGGCCAGGATCATGGAATATTCTACACCGTTTCTGACGGAAAACTGCAGAAGGTATGGACAGAAAACCCTTTAGACGTCAATGACCCCGGTATAACAGTCTGGAAAATGGAGGGCGGCCGTCTTGTCGGAATCCAGGGATTGAAGGAATAAAAACCATGATTTATTTAAAAAGGAGGGATATTTTGAACAGAAAGCTGTTTTCTAAGTATTGCCGGATAATATTATTAATTATTATTTTCTGTATTCCCTGCATTCTTCCCCTGTTTGCCATGGGTATAGAGGAGTACCGGGATACCTTTTCCCTGCGCGATACCACATGGCCTCAGAGGGAAGACGGAAGCATGAAGGCCCGGAAAGCCGACGGGGGATATCTCGTTGAGGGCCGGGAGAGAACAGCAGCCAGCATGGTAGGGTGCTCCATTGACCTGAACAGGGATTTTGATATTGAAACCACCATTTCATTCCTGGAGGGAAAGGATGATGTAGGCTACGGGCTGCTGTGGGGGGCAAGCAGACAAAGCAGCCTCTATTACTTTTTTCTCAGCGCCAGCGGGAGTTACTGCTACGGGAAGGTTGCCGATGATGCGGATGAACCGATCATTAAATGGGAACCATTCCCCGCAATCCAGCCTAACGGCACGAATACGCTCAATGTGAAAAGACGCGGGTATGCTTTTCAGCTATCCATTAACAATCAGCCCGTGACTCATGTGAAGTCCGAACCGCCCTTCGGTCATCTTTTCGGTTTTGGCGCCAACAGCGGCGTGAGTACGATGGCCCGCAATTTCTTTGTAAGGGGGTACTCGCCCGAAGTGCCTGATGACCTGTCTGTTCTTTATGAGGGAAATCTCAGGGGTAAGGTTGACTGGAAAAATCCGAAGAACGAGAAGGTATTTAAGGCAAAACTTTACGACAAAAGCCGCATTACTGTTTACAGACCATTTAACGGGGATGCAGTTACGGTGTCATCACAGCTCAAAACGCCGGGAAACGGGGTCGAGAGTTCAGTAAACATATATTTACAGACTGAAGAGGGCGCCCTTCTTAAACTCGAAAGGATTGACGCCTCTTCAGGGGCAAAGGTGCGTTTTTCTGCATCGGGTCAGGGAAAGGACCTGGGAAGTAAAGAGATTCCGCTGCCTGACAGAGAGATTACCCTGAAACTGACACGGCAGAAGGATGTATTCAAAGGGGAAGCCATTTCTGGCAATAAGAACGTGGAAGTGGGCACCCTCACGTGGCCCCGGCTCTCCCAGCGGCAGACGCTGGGGCTCAATATGGGTTACGAAAAAAGAGACAATGCCAGCCCCGCTGAACTCTCTCTTGAATTCAGAGATTTTGTGATGGGCAAACCGTAACCGCTGTTCAAAGCTCAGGGCAGGTTCGGGAATTGATATATTCTTTATGATTGCCGGATGAGGGAGTCCGTAGTCAAACTGAATAGATGAGGCATTCAGATGCGCATACTGGTGATTTTTTACCCATACATCCGGCCCCGATACCTACTACATGACAGAGGAAAAGGTCATATTTAAGAGGGTCTTCGGGGGAATATTTTTTCAGAGCTTCCGTAATC
Organism: uncultured Syntrophorhabdaceae bacterium; assembly: GCA_964393225.1. Lineage (GTDB taxonomy): Bacteria > Desulfobacterota > Syntrophorhabdia > Syntrophorhabdales > Syntrophorhabdaceae > MWEV01. The sequence goes on along the minus strand of CAYMTB010000097.1, from coordinate 2,973 downwards.
TCCTGTGCAGCCCTGTACGACGGGGTGTTGCAAGCCGTCCACCCAAGGCATCTCCCTATCTTAAAAATATGCGTATCCAGTGGAATGATCAGATTTTTCCTGTCGATGAAATCCCACAGACCCGCATCTACCCGGTCTTTTCGCACCATCCATCTTAGATAGAGATTCCACCGCTTCATAGGATTTGAGAGTAACGGCTTCGGAAAAAAGAATGTAAGGGCATCGCTGTCTCCGAGAAGGTGTGTCCTTACCCTCCAAAGGGCTTCTCTCACATCGTTTCGATAAAAATGTTTTACCATGCCGCCTATGCTGCCGAAATCATTCAGCGCCTTTCTCAGCACAGTGAAGAGAAGAACGATGTCTTCTTCCTTCTGAAAACGGTAATACAGCCCTCTGAGCAGGGTAAAGTCTCCATTTATCGTAAAATGGTAAGGGCCTTCGTCCATTCGTGAGAACATATCCTCAAGGAATTTTTTGAATATATCTATCCTCCCGTAAGCAAACTGGGATGCAAGAAATCCTGCAATTTCCCTGTCGCGGTCATTGTCGTATCTGTGGACAAACTCTACGGGATCGTTATTGATCAGTTGCGGTAGACTATCTTTCTCACGATTGTAAACATCTTCTAAATTAATTATTTCACCCTCTTCATTAGCGGATAGTGTTTAGCGTGGAGCGTAGAGTGATTCAGAAGATACGAGGTTACGCTGCTTCGCAACTTCTCATCTTCGCAACTTCGGTTTTAAACTATCCGCTAAACGCTAAACGCTCTACGCTATAAAATCATTTCAATCAAATGCGGCCCGGGCTCAGCCAGGGCCTTGACCAGTTCCCTCGCCAGATCTTCTGCCGTATTTACAGATACGGCCGGAACACCGAATCCTTCTGCGATATTTACCCAGTCGATGGTAGGATTATCAAGCCCGATCAGCGATTGCATGCTTTTGCCGGGTGATTCAATGCCTGCCCGCGCAAGTTCCATATTTAAAATGTTGTAACTCCTGTTAGAACATATCAATGTCGTCACATTTAAAGACTCCCGCGCTTCAGTCCAGAGGCCCTGCAAGGTATATAAGGCGCTTCCGTCAGCCTGAAGATTGATCACCGGCCTGTCCGGGCAGGCAATGGCTGCACCAACAGAGCAGGGAATCCCATAGCCGATGGAGCCTCCCGCTATTGTCATCATACTGTGGGGAGGCAAACCTGCCGTAAGGGGGTAATACGACAATGTCGAGGTAAGTCCTTCATCCACTATAATTGCACCTTCAGGCTGTAGCGCAGCGAGGATAATGCACACCTTTTCAGGTGTCAATGCACCCTCAATGAGCGGCGGGCGATTTGATTTCGTCACTATTGTATCCGCCTTCGTACTTTTTGGGGCCCTCAGGAGGTCAGCCAGATATCCCATAGCTTCTGTAACATCCTCTTTGTCCATACCAATTGAGACCTTTTGCTGATTCTGCCCAATGATAAAACTCGGCACACCATCATAGCCGAAGAAGGTCACCGGCTCCTTTGCGCCTGCCAGAATTACCGCTTCATACCGGGACAGCATTTCAATTGCCCCTTCGGGAAAATAGGGAATTCGCACCACATCCGGAAAACCTGCACCCCGCTCCATATAACCGGGGAATGAACCTGCAAAAAGGTCACATCCGGCAGCAGCTTTAATACGACTTGCAGCCTCCAGACCTTGTCTTCTCAGCGCCCGCCCGCCTAATATAACAGCCGTCTTCTTTCCGGATCGTAACAAACCGGCCGCCCTTTCGATTGTATCTGTATCAACAGGATCAAAGGGAAACTCCGGTGAAACAACCTCTGCATTTTTCCACACACTCGTTTGAAGGTCATGGGGCACGATCAGGCTGGCTATCCGGCCATACATAGCAGCAGCAACAGCGTCAGCCACATCCTGAGATAACATTTGGACAGACTTACAGTTTTTAAACCATCCGGACACACTGCCTGCCAGCGCTTCAATATCCATTGTCAATGGCGCATCAGCATGGCGGTGCCAGGTTGCGTGGTCACCTATAATATTCAGTAGAGGCGTCTGTGCCCGCCTCGCGTTGTGGAGGTTGGCAATGCCGTTGGCAAAACCAGGCCCATGGTGAAGGAGCGTCATGGCAGGCTTGTCCAGCATCCGGCCATACCCGTCAGCAGCGCCGGTACATACGCCTTCAAACACCCCGAGGATGGCCCTAATACCTGGTTCTGAATCGAAGGCTGCAACAAGCGGTATCTCAGTGGTGCCGGCATTGACAAAACATACCTCAACACCTGCCGCTTTTGCTGTTTTTATTATAATTTCAGCGCCGTTCATATCTTAAACCAGCTTCTCTTTCCACTCAGCAAAACGACCTTTAAAAATGTCTCGTACCTCTTCCATGCCCTTTTTCCATTCATCCCACACCTCTATGTTCGGCTCCAATCCATCACCGGAAATACCGTTTTCATTAAGGCGTTCCATTATTTCTTTCCGTATCAGAATTTCTTTCCGTTCCACCTGCTCGGCAAACCTCTTCCGCAGCATCTCAAATTCATTCTTCAAAGACTCCCCGAGGTCACTGCATGTAATGCTGAACAGCTCAAGCAGTTGTCCGTTCTTCTCTTTAATATCAAACTCATTGATAAATATATCGATAAATACCGATCTCTTGAGGCTCTTGTCTGCGTTAATGCCGTCGAGTTCTTTTGTGACGCCGCCAATCTCTGTCATGCCTTCCAGATACCGCCGGACCACAGCCCTCACTTTACCTTCTATCTCTTTGTCAGCCAGGGCCCTCTTTTCTTCTTCCCCAAGAACAAGGTTTCTTGTTCTCTCCATTGCCAGTTCTATCGCGCTCTTGATCACAGCCATATTTTCAACTCCCGTTACTCGTATCTTAACTGCAGTGAATAGTCGTTAGTGAATAGCGTTTCACAGATGATTAGATGTTTGGATGATTGGAAGTTTAGCTAACCCTCTAACCT
>CAYMTB010000096.1:0-12298 GCA_964393225.1 uncultured Syntrophorhabdaceae bacterium | reverse complement strand
CTATATAATTCCGCAGGCATTAAATATTTTTAAGCAAAAATATGACGGTATCAAAGTGAAACTGATTGTTTCCGATTCAAAAGAAATAATCGGAAAAATGGAACACGGGGAAATAGATATCGGTTTTGTGGGGGCTAAAGATGTCAGCAAGAATTTGAATTATAAAAAGCTCTTTGACGACACTATTGTCATTGCCGCGCCAAAAAACTTTCCTGGCTCTGTAGCTATAAAAGATTTAAAGGACTATCCCATAATTATCAGGGAAGCAGGTTCGGGGACAAGGGACTGTTTTGATTCAGCCTTACGGCGTCTACATATCGATATAACAGATAGTTTGAAGGTAGTTGCAGAGCTTACAGATACCGAGGCGATAAAGGAAGCGGTAAAACACGGACTCGGAATGACCTACATTTCAAGCATGGCTATTGAAAGTGAAGTGAAAAAAGGTTCTGTTAAGATAATACACATTGATGGTTTGAAAGAATTAAAAAGATCGTTTTTCATTATTACAAAAAAAGGAAAAACCATATTGCCTCATGTAAAGGCATTAATGGATACTATTGATACCTGGAGAAAGAATGAAAAGAGCTAAACTTACAGGAATGATTCTATGCATGTGTCTACTTTTATCAGCATCTTTAGCCGATGCCAGGGTATACCTCGACGTTTTTGGTAAATCCTACAAAAAAATAACGATCGGAGTACCACCTTTCAAAGTGGAAAAACCAAGCGGGTCAAGGATGGACATGACCGAGCTTTTGCATAAAGACCTTGATTTTTCAGGATTTATCATTGTGGCACCCCCATCATTAATTGATAAAGAGCTCACGGATGAAGGCATCGAGAAACAGGAGATAAAATTCAACAACTGGCGCTCCATTGGAATCGAATTGCTCTGCAAGGCAAAGGTGCTGGAAAAGGATGGAGAACTGACACTTGAGGCATTCCTTTATGACACCTTTGACGGTTCTCTTATGCTCGCAAAAAGATACAGGACAAAGGCCGGGGAGTGGAGAAAAGCAGTGCACAGGCTGGCTGACGATATTCTGCTCACTATTACCGGTGAAAAAGGCATTAACGGCAGCAGGGTTGTCTTTGCCTCCGGGGGCGGGAGCCGGAAAGAAATATACATGGCAGATATTGACGGCCAGAATGTAAAAAGATTGACAAATTACCGCAGCATTTGTCTCTCCCCTTCAGTTTCCTCCAACGGGAAATATCTCTCATATACCTCCTACAAGGAAGGGAGGCCGAACCTCTATGTCTTTGACCTGGAAAGCAACAGGGAAATCTTTGTAGACCGTGAAGAAGGGATGAAGGTTGGTACAAGCTGGATGGCCAACAAGGCAACCCTCGTCTATTCGCATACCTCCGGGAGATACTCTACGATTTATACGCTTGATGCGGACAGAAAGGAAAAAAAGTCACTCCTGAGAAACGAGGGAATATATACATCTCCATCCTTCTCGCCTGACGGTACGAAGATGGTCTTTGTGTCAGACATGTATGGAACGCCACAGGTTTTCATTAAAGATCTCGTTTCTGGTGATACAAAAAGGCTTACATATTCAGGATCTTATAATTCTTCGCCAAACTTCTCACCAAAGGGAGATCTCATTGTTTTCGTTGCTAAATTTGAAGGGTCTTTCGAGATTTGTACGATGAATCCCGATGGATCAAATCAACGCGTTCTTACCAGCGGCGGAATTAATGACTCGCCTCACATCTCGCCATGCGGAAGATATATCATCTACTCGTCGAATAAGGGAGGCAAGTCTAACATAAACATAATGCTGTTTAATGGTGAAAATAAAAGGGTGTTGAGATTTACCGATGGAGATGAAACACAACCGAGGTTCGTACCATGAATACAGTTCTCAGTTTTCAGTTCACAGTTCACAGTTCACAGAAAAAAAACGAATCAAATGTTTTCTTACTGCTGCGAACCGTGAACAGTGAACCGTGAACAAGTTTAAGGGGGTAATATGAAATATTTAGCAGTTTTTTTAGGGATGCTCATGTTGGTAAGTATGGGGTGTGCGCAAAAGACCGTACAGATGTCGCCTGCTGATCAGCAGCAGTTACAGTCCATTCAGCAGGGTAAATATGATCCGCCAAGTGATAATAAACTTAAAGACGGTGAGGTATTAGAAGAGGAACTGGCGAGAAGAGACCGGGACAGGATGAAAGATTTGTCCCTCAAAGATCAAAAAAGTGCAGCACAGTTTAAAGATGTCCTCTTTGATTTTGACAGCTACGCGATCAAAGATGTTTATTTCCAGCAATTGAATGAAACAGGGAACTGGTTAAAACAGAATAAAAATATATTAATCATTGTTGAAGGGCACTGTGACGAAAAAGGCACAGTGGAATACAATTTAGCTCTCGGTCAGAAAAGGGCTGAAGCAGTAAAGGCTTATTTAACAAAATCGGGTGTGGATGCCGGAAGAATTAAGGCAATATCCTATGGCAAGGAGCTCCCTGTTGACCCTGAGCATACCGAAAATGCCTGGGCAAAGAACAGGCGTGCCAATATAAAATTTGATTGAGAGGGAAAACAATGGACATTATCAGAATATACGGAACAATTCGCAGAGAGCAGAGAGCAGAGAGCAGAGAGCAAAAAAAGAAACCTGTAGAAGAAATAAACTTATTTCCTCCACGCTATGCGCTCCACGCTATACGCTATACGCTATGCATTTCTTTGCTGTTCGGCTTTTTCAGTTGCACATCTACTGAAGAGCTTACCAGACTTCAACAAAGCGTAAATTCTCTCAATATTGAATTAAATCGTTATAAGGCCGAAACAGATGGTAAACTATCCGCCCTTTCAAAAGACAGTCAAACCCTGGGGAAACAGGTTGTCAATATGTCCGCCTCGGCTGATAATAGAGAAAACAATGCAAAGATGATGCTCGGCAAACTGGATGAACTGGAACACCAATTACAGGTATACTGGAATGAAACAAAGACCGAAATAAATGCCTTAAAGAAATCTGGAACGAAGCCCCAGGCAAATGCACCAATAGCGCCGATTCCCCAACCTGTTGACGATGCAAAGTATGAAGCTTCATACAGAGAGGCTTTTGATACCTTTCAAAAGGGTTCCTATGAAGAATCAGTTGAAAAATTCACACATTTTATAGCTAAGTACAGCAAAACACCTCTTGCACCAAATGCATATTTCTGGCTCGGGGAAAGCTACATGAACTTGAAGAATTACGACAATGCAATTTTAAATTTCCAGGAAGTCTGTGATAAATACCCCAAAAGCGACAAGGTTCCCAGAGCCTTGTTGTCGCAGGCAGAGGCGTTCAGCTATCTGAAGGACAAAAAAAGCTCTATAACCATCTTCAAAAAGGTTATAGAGCTTTATCCGAAAAGCGAAGAAGCTATTATTGCAGACAGGAAGTTAAGAAATCTAAATCCCTGATAACTTCTCTCTGGACTCTTCTGACTTATCGAGTACTGTCATATCATAGTGCCTGTAACGGGAATATCCTGTACCTGCAGGGATTATTCTTCCCATAATAACGTTTTCCTTCAGCCCTCTCAGGTAATCCACTCTTCCCTCTATTGAAGCCTGCGTGAGGACTTTGGTTGTATCCTGAAAGCTCGCCGCTGAAATAAAGCTGTCTGTAATAAGAGATGCCTTTGTTATGCCGAGAAACAGCGGTTCCGCTTTGGCAGGTTTTCCTCCGGCCCCTATTACCCGTTCGTTCTCTTCTTCAAAAACCCACCCTTCAACAGGGTTGTCAATTATAAAGTTGGTATCACCAACATCCTTTATCCTTACCCTCTTCAACATCTGTCTTACAATAACTTCAATGTGCTTATCATTGATTTTTACACCCTGCAGCTGGTATACCTCCTGGATCTCGTTTACAAGATAGCTTGCAAGTTCCTTAATTCCAAGAATATGAAGCACATCGTGGGGACTGACAGGACCATCCATCAAGGCCTCACCAGCCTTCACATAGTCACCCTCATGAACAATAATATGCTTCCCTCGAGGGATGTTGTACTTAATCGGCTCGCCTCTCTCCGGTTTAACAAATATCTCCCTCTTGCCTTTTGAGGTCTTTCCAAAAGAGACAAACCCGTTAATCTCAGTCACGGTTGCGTTTTCTTTTGGCCGCCTGGCCTCGAAAAGTTCAGCCACCCTCGGAAGACCACCGGTAATATCTTTTGTTTTAGTCGTTTCCCTCGGTATTTTTGAAACAACATCGCCTGCATGTATCTCATCGCCTTCGTTAACAACAATATGCGCGCCTATGGGCAATATGTAGCGAGCTGGGCTTGTTGTGCTTGGCACAATAATCGTTTTATTTTTATCATCCTTGATAGATATCCTTGGCCTTGAATCGGGGTCTCTCGGTTCAACAATTACCCTATATGAAAGACCTGTAACCTCATCCTTGCTCTCCTGCATGGTAACACCATCAGAAATATCTCCGAACTTCACCTTTCCGGACACTTCAGAGAGGATCGGTATGGTCCAGGGATCCCATTCAGCCAGCGTTTGTCCTTCCTTTACAGCCTCACCATTTTCCACTTTCAGTTTGGCGCCATAAATCACACGATACCGCTCGCGTTCCTTGCCGGCTTCGTCTACAACGGTAATCTCGCCATTTCTGTTCATAACAACCGGAATGCCTTCCCTGTTATGTACCACTTTTACATTGCGGTCAGGTTCATCGGGGTAGATGTATTTGACAAAACCGTCTTTTCGTACTTCCAGAGTAGACTGTTCAACCCTTCTCGAGGCAGTCCCGCCTATATGAAATGTTCTCATGGTAAGCTGCGTTCCCGGTTCACCGATTGACTGCGCTGCAATGATTCCAACAGCCTCTCCGATACTTACCAACCGGCCCCTTGCAAGGTCCCTGCCATAGCAGAGTACACATACACCACGTTTTGACCTGCATGTGAGAGCTGACCTTATCTTTATTTTCTCGAATCCTGCCTCTTCAATCTTCTTGAGGTGCTCTTCGCGTATCTCTTCATTTTTTTTAACAATAATCTCCCCGTCGGGGTCTTTTAAATCTTCAAGGACAACTCTTCCGAGTACCCTCGTATCAAGCATCTCTATGACCTCACCACCTTCTATCAATGGACTTTTTTCAATTCCATCAAAGGTGCCGCAGTCATATTCCGATACCACCACATCGTGTGCCGCATCTACAAGTCTTCGCGTGAGATACCCTGAGTTTGCAGTTTTAAGTGCCGTATCTGCCAGACCCTTCCTTGCACCATGGGTAGATATAAAGTACTGCTGCACAGTAAGACCTTCTCTGAAGTTACTTGTAATGGGCGTCTCGATAATCTCTCCTGAAGGCGTTGCCATCAAACCTCTCATACCTGCAAGCTGTCTTATCTGCTGCGCGTTTCCTCTTGCGCCGGAATGTGCCATCATAAATATGGGGTTTAAGCTGTTCTGCTTTTCCGTTTTTCCACTGGGGCCTATAATCGAATGACCTTCCAGATCCTTTACTTCTTCCGAACCAAGCTCATCCATGAGTTCGCCCGCTATCTCTTCGGTCACAGTAGACCATATATCGATTACCTGGTTATAACGTTCACCGTCGGTAATAAGGCCTTCCTGGTACTGACCCTGCACCTCTTTAACCCTCTCTTCGGCCCTGTCGATAAGCTCTTTTTTCTTGCTGGGAACTATCATATCATCGATACTGATAGATATTCCCCCAAGTGTAGCATAGAAATAACCGATGTCCTTTAATCTGTCCGAGATGATTACCGTGCTCTTCTCGCCCGCCTCCCTGTAACATTTATCAACCAGCTGAGCGATGGTCTTTTTATCCATAACCCTGTTTATCATGCTGAACATCTCGTTTAATATTTTCTTCCGCTTTTCTTCTTCCAGCTCCATCAGGGCATTTTCTATAACATCCATCAGGATTACCCTTCCCGCTGTAGTATCAATAAAGCCACCGTTTATCCTGACTTTTATTCTTGCATGAAGATCGACTTCGCCGGACTCATATGCCATCATAACTTCTTCCGGGTCTGCAAACATAAACCTTTTCCGTAATCGGGGACAACTCTGCGGATAGACTGTTTGCAAAATGAATCTATTCAGCTCATGAATTGTCGTTTGCTGCTCCGTTGACAGTTCGGGGGTTTGTTTATAACCCTTTACTTTATCGATAAGCTTTTGGATATATTCCGCAAATTTCACGTGCTTCTTTTTCTTTGCGATAATCTCGTAAAGGTTCGGGGTTTTCATAATTTCGTTTAATCTGTCTATCGTATTATCTCTTGATTGGAGCTTTATCCCATAAGCGTCGTTATTAATTTCCTCACACAGTTTTCCCACATTGAAATGCTGAATAAATTCACTCATGGAAAATTCACGGGAATCTTTCGATTCTCCCGGCCTGTATTTTCGTTCTATCGTAAGATAATAAAGTCCGAGAACAATATCCTGAGTAGGGACAATGATAGGCCTTCCGTTTGCCGGGGAGAGAATATTATTCGTTGACATCATGAGGACCCTTGCTTCAGTCTGTGCCTCTATTGAAAGAGGTATATGGACTGCCATCTGGTCTCCGTCGAAGTCTGCATTGTAGGCCGGACAAACAAGAGGATGTAATTGAATAGCCTTGCCGTCAATCAGCTGCGGCTCAAATGCCTGTATGCCAAGCCTGTGAAGCGTAGGCGCCCTGTTAAGAAGCACCGGATGCTCTTTTATCACCTCTTCAAGGACATCCCATACTTCGGGCCTTTCTTTTTCCACAATCTTTTTTGCGTTCTTTATGGTTGTCGCAAACCCCTGCTTAATCAGTTTGTTGTAAACAAAAGGCTTGAAAAGCTCCAATGCCATATACTTCGGAAGACCGCACTGATGCAGCCTTAAGTGAGGGCCCACCACAATAACAGACCTTCCGGAATAATCAACCCTCTTGCCGAGAAGGTTTTGACGGAACCTACCCTGCTTCCCGCGAAGCATATCGCTAAGAGATTTTAACGGCCTCTTGCTGGGCCCGGTTACAACCCTGCCCCTCTTCGAATTGTCAAAAAGGGCATCCACCGCCTCCTGTAACATCCTTTTTTCATTTCTGATAATAATTTCAGGTGCATTGAGTTCCATGAGTCTTTTTAGTCTATTGTTCCGGTTGATCACCCTTCTGTAAAGATCATTAAGATCAGAGGTTGCAAACCTTCCGCCATCTAATGGCACAAGCGGCCTCAGTTCAGGTGGAAGCACCGGAATAATATCAAGGATCATCCAATCAGGCTTAACTTTTGAAGCCCTGAATGCATCGACGACTTTGAGCCTCCTGGCAAGCTTTTTCTTCTTGGCATCGCTTGCCGCTTCCCTCATCTCTTCCCTGAGTTTTTTTGTCACCTCTTCAATATCTATCTTTTTAAGGCATTCTCTCATTGCCTCGGCGCCTATGCCACCCCGAAAACCTTCTCCGTATTTATCTCTTGCCTCTATGTATTTTTCTTCACTGATAAGTTCACAAAATTCGTATGGAGAGGATCCGGGCTCAATCACGATATACATTTCAAAATACAGGACTCTCTCCACTTCCTTGATGGTAAGCTCAAGCAGCGTACCGATCTTGCTCGGCATACTCTTCAAAAACCATATATGCGCAACAGGACATGCAAGCTTTATATGACCCATTCTTTCCCGGCGTACCTTTGACTGGATAACCTCAACTCCGCACTTCTCGCATATGATGCCTCTGTGTTTCATCCTTTTGTATTTTCCGCAGATACATTCATAATCCTTCACAGGACCGAAGATCTTTGCACAAAAAAGTCCGTCCCTTTCCGGCTTGAATGTCCTGTAATTAATGGTTTCAGGTTTTTTTACTTCCCCGCATGACCATTTTTCGATCAATTCCGGAGAGGCCAATGATATTTTTATCGCCGAATAAGCTAAAGGATCCTTCTGTTTGTCAAAAACTTTAAAATAATCGTCCAATGCTTGCCTCCTACCCGCCTTCGGCGGGTGTTTTAAGTTTTAAGGTTTAAGTGAAGGTCTTCTAAAACTCAACACTTAACACTCAACACTCAACACTGCTTTTCATTATTCATCTTTCATGAGGTCTATATTTATGCATAAACTCTGAAGCTCTTTCACCAGTACATTAAATGATTCCGGCAGATTGGGTTCAAGCACATCCTCACCTTTCACGATAGCCTCATATGCCCTGATTCTCCCGTTTACGTCATCTGACTTGATCGTAAGAAATTCCTGTAAAGAATACGAAGCGCCATAAGCTTCAAGTGCCCAAACCTCCATCTCGCCGAGTCTCTGACCGCCAAATTGCGCCTTACCTCCAAGCGGCTGCTGGGTAACAAGCGAATAAGGCCCGATAGACCTTGCATGTATTTTATCATCAACAAGATGATGGAGCTTTAAGAAATACATGTTGCCTATTGTAATCTTATGATGAAAGGGTTCTCCCGTTCTTCCGTCACACAACAGGGCCTGCCTGCTGTCTCCCAATCCTGCCATTTTAAACAACTCATTAATTTCATCCTCTTTTGCGCTGTCAAAAACCGGCACTGCAATATCCACCCCGTTTCTCATCTTCTCGGCAAGCTGAATTAATTCCTCGTCCTTTAAACGCTCAATGAAATTATCCAATTCTCCGTGATCAAAAATCTTTTTGAGGTAATCCTTTATCACATGGGGGGCGCAACTCTTCTTATAGTAATTATCAACCAATTCTCCTATTTTGTTGCCAAGTTCTTTTGAAGCCCAGCCGAGATGTGTTTCAAGAATCTGACCGGCATTCATCCTTGACGGAACCCCCAGGGGGTTGAGAACAAGGTCAATGGGCGTACCATCTTCCATAAACGGCATATCTTCTTCGGGAAGAATGATAGATACAATACCTTTATTCCCGTGCCTTCCAGAAATCTTATCCCCGACTGCAAGCTTCCTTTTCATTGCCACATAAACTTTGGTTGTTTTGATGACACCGGGAGGAAGTTCGTCGCCTTTCTTGATCTTGTTAATTTTGTCTTCGTAATAAAGCTTAATAATATCTATCTGGTTTTCCTTGCTGTCAAGGATTTTTGAAATTTTCTCCTCTGTCTCTTCATCTCCGAAATCTATCTTCTGCAATTTATCCAGGCTTATGTTTTTCACCTTTTCCTTTGTAAAAACATCGCCTTTCTTTACAATTGTTTTTCCTTTTTCGTCCTTTATGTCAACCTGTGCATTCATCCCGAAAAAGACACTCCCGATCTTCTCTTTCGTACTTTCGAGAATGATTTTAATCTGATCTTCCTGATCTTTAAGGATATTCGATATCTCTATATCTTCGATGAGTCTGCTGCGGTCATCTTTGTCAATGCCTCTTCTTGACAGCACCTTTACATCTATTACGATACCTTCTATCCCATGCGGTACCCGTAAGGATGTATCTTTTACATCGCCTGCTTTTTCTCCGAAAATTGCACGGAGCAGTTTTTCCTCGGGGGTAAGTTGCGTTTCGCCTTTCGGGGTGACCTTACCAACGAGAATATCGCCAGGTTTCACTGTAGCACCGATCCTTATAATACCGCTCTCATCGAGGTCTTTAAGGGCCTCATCACCCACACTCGGGATATCCCGCGTCACTTCCTCTTTCCCAAGTTTGGTATCCCTAACCACACATTCGAGTTCCTCTATATGGATAGATGTGAGAACATCCTCTTTAACAAGCCTCTCGTTGACCAATACTGAATCCTCATAGTTGTATCCCCTCCATGGCATAAAAGCAACCATGACGTTCTTGCCAAGGGCAAGTTCGCCTCTGTCTGTGGAGGGACCGTCTGCAAGAACATCCCCTTTTTTCACATAGTCGCCCTCATGCACAATAGCTCTCTGGTTAATGCAGGTATCCTGGTTCGACCTTCTGAATTTCAACAGATTATATACATCGATCCTGGTAACCGGTTCTTCGTGACCTTCTTTTTCTTCATACTGCACAATGATTCTGTTTGCATCAACACTCTTAACAACACCACCATGCTTTGTCGTTATGGTAACCCTCGAATCCCTTCCGACGATCTTCTCCATGCCGGTACCGATTAAAGGAGCCTCTGTTATAATTAACGGCACAGCCTGCCTTTGCATGTTCGAACCCATTAGCGCACGATTTGCGTCATCGTGTTCCAGAAATGGTATAAGTGATGCCGAAACACTGACAATCTGTTTCGGGGAAACATCCATGTAATTTACCTGATCAGGCCTAACCATAAAAAACTCTCCAGCTTTCACAAAACTATGGGCAGTGACAAGGTCTGATGTGAATTTACCGCTTTCGTCAACCGGTGCATTTGCCTGGGCAATATAATACGGTTCCTCTTCGAGGGCGCTTAAATATTTTACCTTATCTGTCAGTCTGCCGTTCACCACCTCTCTGTAAGGCGTCTCAATAAATCCAAACTCATTTACCTTAGCATATGTTGCAAGAGAGGCAATCAGACCGATATTCGGCCCTTCAGGTGTTTCTACAGGACATATCCTTCCATAGTGAGTAGGGTGGACATCCCTTACCTCAAAACCTGCCCGCTCCCTTGTAAGACCTCCGGGTCCAAGGGCGCTTAAACGCCTCTTATGGGTTATTTCACTTAAAGGGTTTGTCTGATCCATAAACTGTGAGAGCTGGCTGCTTGCAAAAAAGTCTTTTACTGCCGTTGCAACAGGTTTTGGATTGACTAAGTCGTGAGGCATCAGGGTTTCCATTTCAGGAAATGTGAGCCTTTCCTTTATAGCCCTTTCCATTCTGACAAGCCCCATTCTGAACTGATTCTCGAGAAGCTCGCCGACAGTTCTTACCCTTCTGTTTCCGAGGTGATCAATGTCATCGCTCTGCCCTCTTGTATCTTTTAATTTCAGAAGATTCCTGATGACTTCAAGGATGTCTTCCTTCCTCAAGATAGTATTGTCAAGAGGAACATTGAGTCCAAAACGGTGATTTATTTTAAGCCTGCCCACTCTTGAGAGGTCATATCTCTCAGGGCTGAAAAACATGTTATTGATAAGTGCCTCGGCAAATTCTATTGTTGGCGGGTCTCCCGGCCTCAATTTCCTGTATATTTCAAGAAGGGCCTCCTCCTTGACATTTGCCTTGTCTTCAGCAAGGGTCTTGCTCAAAGATGAACTCACATTCAGATTATCAATGAAAAGTATCTCAAATTCTTTCACCTTTTTTTCTACAACCTTTGCGAGGTTGTCTTTTGTTATCTCTTTGTTTATCGGAATCAGGACATCTTTTGTCTGAGGGTCAACAATATCATCCGAAGCAACTTTACCAATAATATAATCTTCTTCTACCGGTATTTCATGGATATTGGCTGCTTCCATTTTTTTCACAACTGCTTTTGTGATCTTCTTATGCTTTTTTACCAATACTTCGTTTGTAGCCTCATTAACAATATCCGATGGCGCTTTTTGTCCAACAAGGAGTGCAAGCGGTGTTTGTTTGAATAATCTTTCTCCTTTTACAATAACCTTCTCTTTTCCATAAAAGTAATCGAGAATCTCTTTCTTTGTGTAGCCGAGTGCTTTAAGAAAGAGGGTTACGTGTATCTTTTTCTTTTTATCTATTCGAACATAAACAAGCTCTTTATGGTCAAATTCAAAATCCAACCACGAACCTCTGTATGGAATTATCCTTGCCGTATAAGATAAACCACCTCCCAGAAGGGATTTTGACTGATCTGAATCAAAATAAACACCCGGGGATCTGTGGAGCTGACTGACCACTGCCCTTTCAGTACCATTTATGATAAATGTCCCTCTTTCAGTCATAAGAGGAATTTCTCCGAAATAAACATCCTGTTCTTTTACAGCCCTGATATCTCTTGCTTTCGTATCAGGATCGATATTCCAGACAACAAGACGTATCCTGACCCTCATGGGGGCAGCGTATGTTAACCCCCTGAACAGGCATTCCTCTTCCGAATTTTTTGGATCGGCGATCTCATATTTTACAAACTCCAGAGTCGTTGTTTCGTGGGAATCCTTAATAGGGAAAACACTGTTAAAAACGCCCTGAAGCCCAACATTCTCTCTCTTTTCAGCCGGTGTATCCTGCTGCAAAAACTTTTCGTACGAATCGAGCTGGATCTCAATAAGATTTGGAATTTCGAGAACCTCTTTAATCTTCCCGTAATTCTTCCTAAAAATCCTGTTATGGAAAGTTTCCCTCATACTATTTTTCACCTCATAATTTAAGGGTTCGAGGGGTCAAAGGTTCGAGGGTTCGAGTGATATTCGCTTGACCCCTTGACTCCTTGACCCCTTGACCCCTGTTTTTATTAC
>CAYMTB010000095.1:0-12355 GCA_964393225.1 uncultured Syntrophorhabdaceae bacterium | reverse complement strand
CTCGCAACTTCTCAATTTCGGAATCACTGTTTGAGAGGGATTATCCGACACCGATGATGGTTCTAATTATAAATCCGGGATAATGCATTCACCTACGTTGAAGGCATGGTCTTCTGCCTTGCGTTCAACACATTTATTCAGGATCTACGGAGGGCCGATCTTTTTCTTTACCTCTTCAAAAGACGGTCTTATGAGTATCTTTCCGTTAAGATCCATTACCGGCAGTCTGGTGCTTGAGCATGACGGACAGCCGCGATGTACTTTATCCCACATCTCAGATAATTTCGCTTTATTCTTCTCCACATCATAGTAAGTATAATGGTATTTATTTTTATCCAGATTCTGCCTCATGGTCTGAGTGAAGCCGCAGCTCTTCCTTCCATAAACAAGTATCGAATAGGCATGAGCAGGAGAAACCGTGACCAGGCAGAGTACAATCAACCCCAGAACCGATATGATCAAGGACACTTTTTTGGTTTTCATCTATACTTCCTCCTTTCCCTTAGCTTTATTCTTTGCCGGGTAAATTCAGCAATATCTTTTGTCCACAGAAATTCACTCCATTTTCATTCTTTCAGGCCTGACCCGATTACCTTCCCCTTGTTAAAAAGATACCGGGCAATGAGGCGTGTACCCAATCCGATAAACAACGCGAGAATAATAGCCAGATAGTCGCGCTGCCGAATGGTATTGATCTGTTGTACGCGCTCGGTCAGCAATTGTTCTTCTTCATTTTGCATGGCATTTAAGTTGGTGCGTATTTCATCCATTGTCCGTTTCCCGTTGGCGAGGTGATAATATATATTTTTATCGAAAGCCATTCCCTTAGTAAAAAAACTAAATGTGTTCGATGTGGTGACGTACCGATGTTGCCAGGTAAGGTCTGCCATTTGCCGGTCAATCAGGAGTTGTATCTGGTTCAGCAGACGCAGCTTATTAAGCCGCGGATCATGGCGCGGCTCTGCTTCAGCTAAGGCGCGCAGGTCTGACATTGCAGAGCGGAGTTTTTGCGACGCAGCAGCATAGGGCTGCAAAAACTCATCGCGCTTGGTTAAAAGATAGCCGCGCATACCGGTTTCAGCGTCTACCATCAAGGTGACAACTTCATTCAAGCCCCTAACCATATGAAAGTGTCGCTGAATATCGTCTTGAATATTGGCACGCTGATGATTGCCGAAAAGGGCTAAAACAGCGGAGATTGTGATTGCAAGTAGCGGAAGTATTACCAGTATTTTCCCCTGCACGCGCAGCGGAATACGCCGCCATAGGGGCGTCACTGGCTGAACGATACGCTTACCTAAACTTATAATTGTTTGTATCACCGCTTTGCCTGACCTTTCCCCAATACTTATAACAGATGCTTCCGGGGTGCGGTTAAACAAGAAGAAGTCTAACCCTGAAGGTGTTACAATGAGTGGGGGCAGGTCACTACAACCCCATTCATATCCCTGCACCCACGTGACTTAACCATGCAAAACCCTTTGATTTGTTACCATCTACTTGAAGCCTTTGTACGCTGACATTTTATATCAGACAGTGCTATTTCTTGAGAAGCTGCAAATTCTCTTTTGCCAACTCGACAAGGGTGTCCCCGCTTTGTTTTTGTGTGGCTCGTTCAGCCTTAACGACGGTATCCTTTTGAGACTTAGTTTCTGTTTTATCTGCCTTTTCGGCTTTGATGGCGGTTTCCATTTGAGCACTCGAAGCCGATTTATCTACTCCGCCTACCTTGATCACCTTTCCGTACATTTCCCGGGCCTGCTCAGGACGGTTCGTTTTCTGATACAGTACTCCCAGGTTAAACAACGCATAAGAGTTGTTTGGATCCAGCGATATGGCTTCTTTGAAGTCTTTTTCGGCTTCTACGGTATTACCCTCAGACATATTCATATATCCCCGGTCTGTCACGGTAATCCAGTCGTCTTTACTGAGAATCTGCAAATTTTCTTTTGCCAACTCGACAAGGGTTTCCCCGCTTTGCTTTTGTGTGGCTCGTTCAGCCTTAACGACGGTATCCTTTTGTAACTTAGTGTCCGTTTTATCTGCCTTTTCGGATTTGATGGCAGTCTCCATTTGAGCACTCGAAGCCGATTTATCTACTCCGCCTACCTTGATCACCTTTCCGTACATTTCCCGGGCCTGCTCAGGACGGTTCGTTTTCTGATACAGTACTCCCAGGTTAAACAACGCATAAGAGTTGTTTGGATCCAGCGATATGGCTTCTTTGAAGTCTTTTTCAGCTTCTACGGTATTGCCCTCAGACATATTCATATATCCCCGGTCTGTCAGCGTCAGGGATTTGCCTGCAGCGCAACCAATAAGAAATACCGCAAGGATTAACACAATATACTTTAGACTCTTCATAATAATTTCCTCCTTCTTAGATTTGGCACATCTGTTTAGTGATCACTATCCCGTTGTTTAACGGCGACCATCTCTCCTGCGATATTTAGTACATGCTATGATTGCCTTACCAGCTCAAAGGAGGTCGCCTTCATTACCATACAACAGATAATCGCTCATGTCTGTCGCAGAACCGACAATTATTTTGTAGCGATTTTGTGCATGAGCGTGTCGTCTTTTTTGTGACAAGGATTCAAGTCAGAAATATTTTGTTACTTCACAGGGGGATGAGAACCTTTTACAGCCGAAGCTACGAAGTTGAGAAATTGAGAAGTTACCTGTTTGCCGGCAGGCAGGCGCAACTTCCTACCTTCCTATCTTCGTAACCTTGTATTTTCCTGAGAACTTGCAGAGGTACAGTCGGTCGGTCATTGCGTATTACTTGTCTTAAAGGTATTATTTAGTGATTGTGAAATTAAAGGTCGCCCCCTCGCCAGTCTTTCCCTCAGCCCATACTGCCCCACCATGCCGCTCGATAACACGCTTCACGATTGCCAGTCCGAGCCCGGTCCCCTCAAACTCCTCAGTTCGCTGAAGCCGTTCAAAGGCATTAAATAGTTTATCTGCATCCCCTATAAGGAACCCGATACCATTGTCCTTCACATAGTAGACGTTTCTTTCTGCTTCGGTCCATCCACCCACATAAATAACCGCGATTTCCCTGGGCCTGGTATACTTGATAGCGTTACTAAGGAGGTTGACGATGACTTGTGTAATCATTGCTTCGTCACCCTTCAAATCTGGCATCGTTTCAACATGTAGTTGTATTGTACGATTCGGGCACATCCCTTTGAGTTGATTAAAAACCTCCCACACCATTTTTTCCATTTTGAGGGATGAGAAGTTTACAGTTTCCCGTCCTGAGCTGAAAAAACTAAGCAAGCCTCGAATGAGTTCCTCCATCCGGATACTGCTCGTGTTAATCATCTTAAGGTATTGTTGACCTTTTTCATCGATGCTGTCTCCATATTTCTCCAACAGCCTGCGAGAAAAACCCCCAATAGTGACGAGAGGCGCCTTCAGATCATGCGAAACAGCGTAACTAAAGGTCTTCAGTTCCTCATTTACGACTTGAAGTTCCGTAATGTGCTGCTCAAGTTCCTGATTGAGGGTCTGGACCTCGCCCTCAGCCCGCTTGCGTTCAGTTATGTCCTCGATAGCAAGAAGGATCATCTTTACGCCGATATTTTTCCGATGTATTTGGCGGGCATTGAGTAGCATGATTTTGTGACCGATGTCCTGGAAATTATGGGTAACCTCGAAGTCGTCGAACGTTTCTTTTTCAGGAAGGACTTCTTCGAGCAGTTCCCGAAGTTTGGGGATATCCCACTGTTTGTTCCCAAGGTCATAAATAAGCTGTCCCACGGTCTCTTCAGGATTTACCTTAAAAAATTCATAGAAGGAACGGCTGACTGAGACTACCCGTAAATCCTGATCCAGAACAATTAAGGGTTCACGCACGGTGTTGATGATACTCTCAGCTAATTGCTGTAATATTGTTACTGTTTTTTTTATCTTGAACATTTTCTATCTCCATTCGTTCGGTGATGCTTGATCAATTATTCCGTGATAAGCATAACCAGATAACCAATAAAAACTTTCCATTTTTTCATAACGTTATTCCTCCTTGTAATAAATTTTAAGCCATATGCAGTACGATACCAGAAGCGCTGATTCATGTCTTTCATCCCTGCTCACCTGACTCCCTGACATATATACAATATACAATAGTTTTGCGCAGCCTTCGACATCACCCATTTCACGTTGCGATGAATCATCGTTGTTTCTCCTTCTGTCCGGGCTCGTCTTGAGGCTTTTCCTTCTGATCCGGTTTTGCAGGCTGAGGCACATGGGCAGGTTTTGCCGGTGCGATCCGCTCAGGTGCTGGTGCAGGAGCTGGTGGTGGAGCAGGTTTTGCAGGCTGAGGCGCAGGGGCAGGTTTTACCGGTGCCGCAACAGGCTGAGGCGGCGGGGCAGGTTTTACCGGTGCCATGCGTTCCGGTTGCTGAACCGGCTTTATAGGCGTCACATGCTCAGGAACTATAACTTTTCTGGGCTGATCAGGTTGTGCCGGTGCTGTGTGCTTAGGCACAACAACCTGTCCGGGGCGTTCTTTCTGATCCTGTTTTACCGGAGTTGCATGTTCAGGTATAACGACCTGGCCTATTTGGCCCGGCTTTGCAGGTGCCACCCGCTCGGGCACTACGGCCTGACCCGGATGTTCAGGCTGTGCCGGTGCTGTGTGCTGAGGTACGACGACCTGTTTCGCTTGACCTGGTCTTGCCGGCGCCACATGCTGAGGTACTACGACCTGGCCGGAGGGCCCGGGTTGACCCGGCCTTGCCGGTACTACGTGTTCAGGTATGACGACCGTCGCGGGTCGACCAGGTTGTGCTGGTGCCGTGTGCTCGGGTACCACGACTTGACCTGGACGTTCCTTCTGACCCGGTTTTACCGGCTTCGCATGTTCGGGTATGACGACCTGGCCTGTCTGACCCGGCCTTGCCGGTGCTACGTGCTCTGGTACCAAAGCCTGGCCCGGATGTTCAGGCTGTGCCGGCGCCGTATGTTGAGGCACTACGACCTGCTTTGCTTGGCCTGGTCTTACCGGTGCCGTGTGCTGAGGTACTACGACATGAGCAGGCTGGGCGGGCGGGATTCCTTTTCCGGCACTTTTAATCTCCTTCTGCTGGAGTTTTATTTCAGATTTGGGCCGGTTCACTTGATTGGCTGGCACGATATAGTTCGTGGTCTTCGGAGATTCAATCCGGGCCTCGCGGTTAACCCTGCCTTCCTTGATACCCTTCACCTGCTGCTGGACAACAGCGGCATTTTCTTTCTTGCCCCTCTTAATGACCGTCTCATTCTGCTGGATTCGATTGACCACCGTATTGTGGGGCTTCTCTTTCACCGGGGCGTTGGTGTAGTTAAACCGCTGCTTGTTCGTTGTGTAATTGTTGATCACCGTGTTATTGACGACCGGAGCCGCACGGTAGTTGTTGATGGTGGTAGATTTTATATTAGTCACCCGGACATTCCTGTAATTGTTCACACGGTAGAAATCGTTCTGGGGGACCACAATGGCATGGTTTGCATAAGCATAATTCCTGACGTTAATGTTGATCTGCGCGATATTAATGTTGGTTACGACCACATTGCGAGGACCTCCCCAGTTACGATGGCTGTAGTACGTCTCGCGCGGCGCCAGAGGCACCCAACCCACATTAGCTCCACCGTGAATCCATGAAACCCTTCCGGGACTCCAAAAGAAGCCCACGTTGAGGAGAGGAAGGCCGACGCGCACACTTGCCACTGGCGGAGCCCAATACCAGTTATTTCGGGTGTAAATCCAATTGCCGTAATGGTGGGTAACGTAACCGAAAGGTTCTTCCGGAATCCATGTCTGGTCCCCATCCCAATCGGTCCAGCGACCCGCGGTGAAGGGCGACCATCCCGCGGCTACGGTGGTGGGCCGCCAGAACCTGCGCGATGAACCTTCATAGGGAACATTCTCCCATCTCCCGTTCTCTTCAAGGGCATATGCTTCGGACTGGAGACTGGGCGGAAGATATTCGATCGATTGTCCCCTCACCCTGGCCTTCGATGCCCAGAAGTTTTCCCGGGTCGTGTTCCATCCATCCCAGTCGGGATCAACGGTTCCCTCTCCTGACGAAACCTGATTCTGGTCGGCAAGAATTGATGGGGACCCGGCCGGGATATCGTACTTGACATTGGTTGCCGAGTGGACGAAACTAACTGTCCCCTTTACTGCGACCGCTTCGACAGAGTTTTCGCCCACATAGAAGTCGAAGACCGATCCGGGATAGGCCAGTATGTACCCGAAAGGGCTTGTTGCTTTAATGACCGTATCGGAGCCTTTGTTATAGATCCGGGCCACGCCGGAAGCTACGTCCACTTCGACCAGATCCGTGTCAAGAGCGATAAACTGGATCTGGGTGTTATCTCCAATCCTGATCCGGGTCCCGTTGGGAATAATAAGTTCAGTCATGCCCTTATTACCCGTGTAAAGGGTGTCACCTGTAGTGAAAGGCGCGTCCCTGACCACTGTCACCCAGTCCGCATCCTCAGGAACATAACGGAGCAGATCCCCTTCGATATAATATACGCGGCCTACCGTCACGGCTGGCGCGTTTGCAGCTGAAGCCGGAGGAATCATTGCCAGCGCTGCAATAAACAAACAGACCATCAATTCCACCCATCTTTTCATCGTCTCGCTCCTTTTAATAAAATAAATTCCCTCGAAGGCCTACTTCGTCGGGGTAAGAATCCAGAATTCAGAAGGAGGATTAAAATATATTCAATAAAATAATTCTGACTTTTGACTACTGTATTCCAACTACCACGCAGCTCCTCTTCGGGGTAGTTCACTTCACGGTCAGATTATTCTGCACGGATCTGACCCCGCCGACGTTCCTTGCTATATGACCCGCTTTATTGACGGCTTCTTGAGTGCTGACCCAGCCGCTCAGTTGGACAACGCCCTTGCGAGTTTCAACACTGATCTCGAATGTCTTGAGAAAATCATCCGCACCAATTTGTGATTTTACCTTCGTCGTGATGACCGAGTCGTCAACATATTCACCCGTACTTTCCTGTTTGGGTGAAGATGCGCAGGCTGCAAAACTGATGAGCAGCATAAGCATAACAAGATAACCGATAAAAACTTTTCCTTTTTTCATAACGTTATTCCTCCTTGTAATAAATTTGGTGGTGAATGTGTATGACATTGCCCACATCCCTATGTTCAATCCCTTCTCCGGCTCTGGAGATATCGCAGTAAGCCCTCAACATAAGGATCATGCTCCTGAATGGGACTCGGGATCTGCCTTTCTGCCTGTGAGAACAGAGGTTTCAGCCACATATCGAAACATACTAAGGCTAACGCGAGAGTTTTATGTACCATACCAGCGACAGTGCCTTCTCCCATTCCATGCCCGATATGGAAAGGCATACTTATTTCAGCATAATCCGGAGCCAGCAGGGTCTGCTGCATTAATTCATGATGATTAGTGAGATACATGTTTTTGATCCTCCACGTTTAGATTAGGGAAAGCCATCTTCAGTACAATACCAGAAGCGCTGACTTATGTCTGTCGCAGAAGCGACAATTATTTTGTAGCGCTTTTGTGCACAAGCGTGTCGTCTTTTTTGTGACAAGGATTCAGATCAGAAATATTTTGTTGCTATTTACGTAAATGAAGAACCTTCTTTTAACAGGGATAACATCGGATACAGGGGGATAAGAACCTTTTACAGTCGAAGCTACGAAGTTGAGAGGTTGCGAAGTTACCTGTCTGCCGGCAGGCAGGCGCAATTTCCTATCTTCCTATCTTCGTAACCTCGTATTTTCCTGAGAAATTGCAGAGGTACAAGGCGGGGGGCTTCACTCTTCCGTCAGGCAGTGTGTTATGGCATAATGGATCAACTCGCCGGTTCCCTTCACACCGATCTTTTCCAGAATACGGGTCCGATAGGTTCTTATGGTGTTCGGGCTCAGATAGAGCTCCCCGGCGATTTCCTTCACCGCCTTTCCTTTGCCCATCATGCACAGCACTTGAAGCTCACGATCAGAGAGGTTTTCGTGGGGAAGCTTTTCCGTATCTGCCTCGAAATCGAGTATCATCTTTTCAGCAAAGGCCGGGCTTACATATTTCCTGCCGGACAGAATTTTATGTACAGCCAGCACCAGCTCATCCGATGCGCTTCCTTTTGTAAGGTAGCCGCTTGCTCCGGCTTTTAAGGCGCGGGCAGCGTACTGCTCTTCAGAATACATGCTCAGGATAAGAACAGGGAGTTTCCGTTTCTTCTTTTTAATTTCTCTGAGGACTTCCAGGCCATTGATATCGGGGAGTGAGATATCAAGGAGAACGATATCGTAATCATTGCCGTTAATCTTGTTCAACAGTTCATAGCCCTTAGAGCATATATCGATTGTCACATCATCGAAGTGTTCCTCGATGATCTCTTTGAGACCTTTGAGAACGACCGGGTGGTCATCGGTAATAATAATGCGGAGCATCGCTCACACTTCCTTTGCCGTCTTCTTCGGACGACGCTTTATTGTTGTGCTCTTTTTTTTATTATCTTCATGGAGGGGAATACTTACGGTAACGGTTGTTCCTTTACCCTGAACGCCGTTAATTTCGAGGGTTCCCTCAAGGGCATATACCCGTTCGTGCATGCCCGTCAATCCAATAGACGTTGAATCTGTGATCTCCTTTTTTGTAATGCCCCTCCCGTCATCCCTGATTTCCATAGTGAGTCTATCTCCCGTGTGCTGCAGGATTATCGCAACTCTTTGCGCGTTGGCATGGCGGGCAATGTTGGTAAGGGCTTCCTGGAAGATACGGAAGATCTCTGTAGAAACTTCCCTGTTCAGTGCCGTGTGGTGCGGCGTTGCAATAAACTCGCATGCAATGTTTGTCCTCTTTTTAAAATCCATTAACACCAATTCTATTGCTTCATTCAGGCCGAAGTCGTCCAGGGCGGGCGGTCTCAATGCCATCGAAAGTCTTTGCACGGAAAGGATGGCGCTATCAATAAGCATAATTATTGAGTTGAGTCTTTCTGCAATCAATATGCTGTCTCCCGGCAATCGTCTTTCTATCCAGCGTACATCCATTTTCAAACCCGTTAAGACCTGCCCCAATTCGTCATGGAGTTCCCGGGAGAGATAAGACCTTTCCTGCTCTCTGATTTGTTGCAAATGGTTGGTGAGATTACGCAATCGCACCTGGGATTCATTCAGCTTTTCCCCAACGATTTTACGTTTCACGATTTCCTGTTTAAGCAGCACATTTGATGCAACCAGTTGATCTGTCCGTTCTGCAACCCGTTCTTCCAATCCCTCGTATGCTGTCTGAAGCTCGTTTTCTATCTGCTTGCGCCCGGTAATATCGGTGATGGTCCCCACACAACCGAGCCTTTCTCCGCGTACACCTCTTTCAGCTATAGCCCTCCCCATCACGTATTTTATAATACCGCTCTGATTCTGGAAACGGAATTCTGATTCGAAAGGCAGATCCATCTGGATTGCTTGATGCCATTCATTCAAGACCCTTTCTTTGTCCGCAGGGTGCAGCACCTTTGCCCACCCTTCTCCATATGTCTCGTCAGGCGACAGGCCGGTAATTTCAGACCAGTATTCATTTACGTAGACACACTGCCCTTCACTGTCAGTGAGGAATAGTCCCACCGGAGACACCCGCGCGATTGTGTGGAAAAGCTTCTGGCTCCTCTGGAGTTCTTTCTCAGCCGCTCTTATGATGGTGATGTCCACCATTACGACAATAACGCCGGCGACACCTTTATGAGTGATAAATGAGTTTGCGCTCAATAGAAAGGAAGAAGACTTGTTATCCCCATGCTTGAAAGTAACCTCAACCGTGTGGAGGCCCTTGTCGCCCATTGCGGATAGAAGGACAAAGGGAGTCCCGTCGGGATAGAGGAGATGAAATGCCTCGTCAAATACCTGGAAAATAGGGCTTCTATCGAAGAGCCTGATGGTTGACTGACTTGCACGGATGATACGGCCCCGGGGGTCGCAGAGCACAAATATTTCCGCAGCCTGATGGAGGATTTGAGTTGTCAGCCTTTCCTCTGCCAGCAGCGCTTCAGTGCGTTTTTGCTCCGTCAGGTCGGTAACCACCAAACATGCCAGACCGGGCACATCCGTGTGCAGAAGGGTGCTTATGGAAAGCAGGACAGGTGCAGCATTTTCACCTCCGGTCTGTAAGGCCAGCTCCACCTTACTGTTCCCCTTTAAGCCCTGCTCAAGCAATGCCTCAAATAATTGAAGGTCTTTTGATGAAATGTATTGGTAGATTGAAGATCCCATTACTTTTTCCGGAGACCCTTTGACGATATCTGTAAAACGCTGGTTACAGTAAAGGATCGTGCCGTCAGAGGCCAGGGTGACGGCCCCTTCGTTCATGGTTTCGATCATGACCCTGTAAGGATACTCGCCGCCCGTTATTGTAAAGACCTGATCTCCTTCCGTTGTTGAGACAACCAGGGCGTCCACCTCACCGCCCCTGATAGCGCGAAGAGTTTCCTCAGCTTCCATCATCCGCGATGTGAGTTCCTGCAACTCATCCAAAAGCTGTTGGCGTGTTCGATACGATTTGTTCATTGATTTGTGCTCATGAATTTTTTTGTTTCAGATCGATGCCTACAAGAAACCTTTCCGTATCCGACATGTCGCCGATGAGCCTCCGGAGCGGCGGGGGGAGTTTTTTGATGAGCGTAGGGGTGGCAATAATCTGCTCTCCCTTGGCAAGCTTGGGCTGCTGGTAGATGTCTATCACCTCGAGTTCGTAGCGGCCTGTCAGGTATTCTTCGCAGAGTTTCCGGACATTTGCGATTGCCTGGGTTGACCTCGGGGTCATCCCCGTAACATACAGCCTGAGAACATACTTTGCCGGGTCTCGCTTCGCTGCTGCTTCTTCGAATTCCTCAGTGCTCGTTTTCACTTTTTTTCTCCTGCCTCCTGCCTTCTGAATTCTCCCTTCTATTCTTCATCCCGCCCTAATATCCAGTCCCACCAGCACGCGCTCTGTGTTGGCCAGATCTCCGATAATCTTTTTAAGCGGTTCGGGAAGCCTCCTTACCAGTGTCGGTATGGCGATAATCTGGTCCCCTTTGGCAAGCTGGGGATGCTTTAAAAGGTCTACAACTTCAATGCAGTATTTCCCGTCAAGGTGCTCTTCGCAGATCTTCTTTAAATTAGCAAAGGCGGTAATCGATTTCTGTGTCTGGCCGGCTACATATAACCGGAGATTCCAGATTTCTTCTGCCGCATTGGTTGTTGCTTTCTTCCCCTTTCCTCCTGAGACAGCTTTCACCTTACTCTCCTTTCCCTCTTTTTTTCGAGCGCAACGCTTGCGGAGCTAAATGTTTCCCCTTGCGAAGATGCGCCATTTCCAAACGGTCTTCTGTCAGGACAGCTTGTCTTTTTTGCTCTTCTTCCGCCATCAGATGCACCTCTTCAGTTTCCACATCGAACTCGGCACGCAGCGCTGCAATCTTTGCTTCCAGGGCCTCTCTCTTGCGCTCCTGCACGCGGAGCCGGCGATCCGCCTCACGCCGGCGTGTCAGCTCAGAGGCCGTTTCCCCGGCTTTCTGGACTGCCCGGGCACTTCCGGTTAATACCTCGCCGGAACCGGTATAGACGTCGATAAGTTCAATGCCATGGTTCGTGAGCAGGAACTCTTGAATCTGGTTGGAGTGTGCCATTCCGCGGGACTTCAAAATGTAGAGGCCCCGGTTGCGTTCCCCGTTGAGTTCGATATCCCGGAGGAGAAGCCACGTATCGATCAGTGAAGATATCTCTTCGCTTGTTTGTTCAAGGCTGCCCGTAAAATGGGTGAGGTCTGTAAGGAAGGTGGTGATCGTTTTCATTTTCAAATAGTCTATCAGGCGCGTTAATATGGATTTGACCTCTGATTCCGTTCCCGCGGCGCTCAAGTTGCTGATCGGGTCTATGATGAAAACCTGGGGACCAAATTCATCGATCACCTTGTGGAAGGTGAGAAGATGCATCTCAAGACCGTAAAGCGAAGGCCGGGCTGAATGAAACCTGAGAAGCCCTTTTTTCACCCATCGGGCGAGATCGATGCCGATGGAGTTCATGTTCCGGATGATCTGGGCGGGCGATTCCTCGAAGGCGCAATACAGGCAGCGCTCCCCTCGCCGGCAGGCAGCGTCGGCAAAGGTAGCCGACATACTCGTTTTGCCTGTGCCCGCTGTACCGGAGACAAGGATGGTGCTGTCCCGGTAGAACCCCTTCCCGTCAAGCATTGCATCCAACTTGGGGATACCCGTGGCAATGCGTTCCGTGGAGACGGGGTAGGCGAGCCCCAGGGAAGTGATCGGCAGGATAGAGAGACCTCCCTCGTCTATCAAAAATGGATACTCGTTCGAACCGTGAGAT
>CAYMTB010000094.1:0-12551 GCA_964393225.1 uncultured Syntrophorhabdaceae bacterium | reverse complement strand
CTATAAAGGAGATGACAAAACAAAAAAATATGTATCGACCCGCGATATCCCATTCTATGCAGGACAGACGAGGCTCGTTCTTGCCCTTAACGGTATCATAGACCCCGAGATTATAGAAGATTATATTGTCCACGGAGGATACAGTGCCCTTTTTAAGGCGCTTTCCATGGACGGGGACGAGATTATTGAATGGATTGATAAATCAGGACTAAGAGGGAAGGGCGGAGGCGGGTTTACCACTGGTGTAAAATGGCGTTCCTGCAAAACCGCAGAGGGGTCACCACGATATGTCCTTGCTAATGGTGATGAAGGAGATCCCGGGGCATTTATGGATAGATCACTTATGGAAGGGAATCCTCATGCCATACTGGAAGGGATGATTATCGGCGCCTGCGCCATAGGCTCCAGTCAGGGATATATTTACGTGAGGGATGAATATCCTCTTGCAGTGGAAAGGCTTTCGAAGGCAATTAGCCAGGCACGGGAATACGGCTTCCTCGGTAAAGATATTTTTAATTCTGGTTTTGATTTCGACATCGAAATCTTTAGAGGCGGCGGTGCTTTTGTGTGCGGTGAATCAACAGCGCTTATGACATCAATAGAGGGAAAAGCTGGTGAACCAAGGGCTAAATACATCCATACCGTTGAGAGAGGCCTCCGGGAAAAACCGACAAACCTAAATAACGTAGAAACCTGGGCAAGCATTCCCGAGATTATCAATAAGGGCTGGGAATGGTTTTCATCTATCGGCACAGAACGGAGCAAGGGAACAAAGGTATTTTCACTCGTGGGCAAAGTAAATAATACGGGACTTGTTGAAGTTCCCATGGGTATGACTTTAAAAGAGATTATTTTCGGGCTTGGAGGCGGCATTCAAGGCGGAAAAAGATTTAAAGCCGTTCAGACAGGCGGACCATCCGGTGGATGCATCCCTGAAGAATACCTTGAGATGCCCGTGGATTTTGATTCTCTCACAAAGCTTGGTTCAATGATGGGATCGGGCGGAATGATTGTTATGGATGAGAGAAGCTGTATGGTTGATGTGGCGCGCTATTTTCTCAAGTTTCTCGTAGAGGAATCCTGCGGTAAATGTACCCCCTGCCGGGAAGGCGTGAGGCGGATGTATGAAATTGTAGATCGTATATGCAGCGGGAATGGCACACAGGGTGACATAAAACATCTCGAAGAACTTGGAAAGGCAATCAGTCTTGGATCGCTATGCGGTCTTGGACAGAGTGCTCCCAATCCAGTACTTTCCACTCTTAAGTTTTTTAAAGAAGAATACCGGATGCATATTGAGGAAAAGAAATGTCCTGCCGGTGTCTGCAAATCCCTGATTACGCTTCATATTAACCCTGAAAGATGCACCGGATGTATGCGTTGTGCCTCTGAATGTCCCGTTGGATGTATATCAGGAGAGAAAAAACAGGTTCATACCATCGACCAGGCAAAGTGCATAAAATGCGGTAGTTGCTATGATGTGTGCCGTTTTGATGCAGTTACGATAGAATAATGTCAGAAGTGTGCTAAATAGCCCGTACAGCGGGCGAGAGGGGGAGGCTCACACGGCTTTTGCAGGGTGAGGGGGCGACGCGAGCCCCATATATTGATAGGGAGAGCAAAATGGTTGAATTCAAAATAAACGGAAAACATGTAAAAGCAGAAAAGGAAGAGACGATTCTTGATATTGCAAGGAGAGAAGGTTTTGTAATACCAACCCTTTGCCACCACGATGTTCTCGGGGCCGATGGCAGATGCAGATTGTGTGTCGTGGAGGTTCAACGGGGAAACAGGAAGAAAATCGTCACAGCATGCCTTTACCCTGTTGAAAATGGTATCGATGTGTATACCGAATCAGATGACGTGAAGCTTGTAAGGAAAACCATTCTTGAATTGCTTCTTGCCCGCTGTCCCTCCTCGGAAACAATTCAGTATCTTGCAAGACAATACGACGTAAATGCTGTACGTTATGCAAAGGATAATGATAAGGGTAAATGCATCCTCTGCAATACATGTGTAAAAACGTGTGAAACGCTTGTTGGTGTTGCTGCGCTTGGTATGACAGGGAAGGGCCCTCTGAAAAAGGTGTCTACGCCCTTTGATGAGCCTTCAGGTGTATGCATAGGCTGTGGAGCATGTGTCGTAGCTTGTCCGACAGGGCATATTTATATAGAAGACAGGAATGGTTTCAGAACGATCTGGAGAAAGAAATTTGAACTCGCAAGGTGTCCTGTGTGCGGTAGACACCATGCCCCCATAGAACAATTGGAATTTATTTCAAAAAAATCAGGCGTTGCTATTGACGAGTTGCTTATATGTCAAAACTGTAAGTAGTCCGGTATAAAAAACATGACCTGACAGACAAAATATGTTTAAAAAGGATATTGAAAATATTACAATAACATCGTATCATCTATACATGGAGTTTAGTTATGGTAAAAAGAAGAGATCCTTTAGGTAAATCTTTTTCTTCAATAATAGAAAATCTTAAAAATACAAACGAAACAGTTTTAGAACCTTTCGAAAGGAATATAAGAGAAAAGAACGTTATGAAAAAACCTCAGACATCAGCTCATGATAAAAATATAAAAGGTGGAATTATACAAAAAACATTACCGGTTGTAAATGCTGACGAAACCTTGAAAATGTTTGAACTTGATAAGGCGGGTCAAATCCTCCGTCAGAAAAGGGAAAGTAAGGGTCTTGGTGTTGCCGATGTTGCAAATACCCTGTGTTTCAGAAAGTCAATTATAGAAGCAATTGAATCAGGGAATTGGGATGGTTTGCCCCATAAGGTTTACGTAAAGGGGTATGTCCGTAAATATGCTTCCTTGCTGGGAGCCGATGAAGATATAGTACTTTGCATGACGGATAAATACCAGGAAGAAGCAGTTGATCTCCCTCAGGATAATAAAACCCAGGAGCAGAAACAGGAGCAGAAACAAAACAGATATACTTCTCGAGAAGTATTCAGCAAAATGCCGAAAATACCAAAGACAGCTTTTATTTACACTGGAATTGTTATTGTGATTGTAGGTTTTTTTGTTTTTGACTCGATGCACAAAGATCAGGCTGCAACATCAAAATTTGAAAATGCAGTGCATGTAGCAAATAATGTAAACAGTAGAGATGAAAAGAAAAATATCCCGCAGATTACCGATTCAAAAAAATTGATGATTACCTGCCATGAGAGGACGTGGATCAGCGTAATCATTGATGGCACTGAGAAAAAGGAATTAATGCTCAAGCCGGAAGAAGTGGTAATGCTCAACGCCAAAGAGAGGTTTGAACTTCTTGTGGGAAATGCCGGCGGGATAAATATTTTTCTTAACGGAAAAGATACAGGATTTACCGGTGAAAAAGGCCAGGTAAAGAAGGTAACCCTGTCGTAACATCAAAATAGTTTCTATATCAGCTTCAACACAAAATAATATAAATTAATTAAAAATTTTAAAAAAAATATGCGGCTGGGAAGAACCCCAGCCGCATATGTCTTAATACAGCAAAACCAAAAAATCAATTTCGGAATAAGCTGTTATTTATTTACCCTGTTTTGCTGCGAATTCCTCGAGCAGCTTCAAATTGTCTTCGCAGAGCGATTTCAGGGTTTTTCCTTTAAATTCAGCTTTATCAGTCTGTCCAATTGTAAGATTGCCTGCTTTCTGAATACATTCCTGATAATGTGCCCTTGCCTCCGGAATATTATTTTCCATCCAGTATACCTTGGCCATATCGTTGATGATAAAGACGTCGTCAGGATCCATCTCATGGGCTTCCTTCATGTCCTTTACGTACATTTCCATATTCCCCGCCTTTTCCCAATCGATGGCCTGTTTAGCCCTTGTCTGGGCACGAGTCATCACTGATCCGCCTCCACATGAAGTTACTACAAACGCTACTAAAACCATAAGAATAGCAATAAAACTGTATTTTTTCATATCTCCCTCCTTTGAGTAATGTTGTTTATGATATACTATATAGGTTTAATAAAAAATTACAAGCATTTTATCAGAAATTTTCGGCAGATAGCGACAGTTCTGTTAAAACAATGTTGTTTCTGTTTTTCCTTTAAATGAAATATCCAAGTGTTCATATGCCTTCTCGGCGGCCTTTCTTCCCTGTGATGTTCGTATTATGAAACCCATCTTTAAAAGGAACGGCTCTACCACTTCAATGAGGACATCGCTTTCAAGCTGAAGAGTTGCGGCAATGGCTTCTATGCCTACAGGCCCTCCTTTATAATTCAGCATAATTGTTTTCAAAAATTTTCTATCAGTTTCTCCGAGACCGTATTCGTCCACGCCTTCTAATTTCATGGCTTCAAGGGCAACATCCTTTGTAATACGTCCATCAGCTCTTACCTGGGCATAATCGCGAATACGCTTTAATAGTCTGTTGGCTGTTCTCGGCGTTCCTCTTGCCCTTTTTGCAGTCTCATAGGCCCCATCTTCATCTATTGCAATCTGAAGGATTGAAGCGGAGCGTTTGATGATGCGGACCAGGTCTTTTTCAGCGTAAAAATCAAGGTCCCGCGTGATACCGAACCGGTCTCTTAATGGCGATGAAAGAAGCCCGGCCCTTGTTGTAGCGCCAATTAACGTGAAAAGTTCCAGTCTGTATCTGTGTGTTCGTGCATGCACCCCTTTATCAAATATGAAGTCAACGGCAAAATCTTCCATGGCGGGATACAGAAATTCCTCGACGACCTTTGGAATCCTGTGGATTTCATCGATAAAAAACACATCTCCTCTCTCCATGTGGGTAAGCAGACCCATCAAATCGCCGCCTTTTTCCAGCGCAGGCCCGGAAGAAGTGATAATTTTTGTTCCCATCTCATTTGCGATGATATGCGCAAGGGTAGTTTTCCCAAGGCCGGGGGGGCCGTTAAAAAGAATGTGTTCCAAAGGCTCATTTCTCTTTAAAGCCGCCTCTATTGCTATTTTCAGTGTTTCTACGGCCTTGTCCTGTCCGACATATTCTGAGAGCATTTTCGGCCGCAAGTTAATATTTATTTCTTCGTCCAGTTCCTGAACCGCATCCTGTTTTGCAGCATATGATGTTTTTATAGATTCTTCGTTTATCACTGTTTCTGACCTCTATATACCTCTTCAAACAATTCCTCCGATGAGGCAATGTTTGGATTCCGTTTTATTGCCTCATCGATCATCCTCCGGGCTTCTATAGTCTTATGGCCTAATTGATTGATGAGGACATATTCGACTTCCTTCTTGAAATCTTCCTTTGCTTCAATCGGCAGTGAAACTTCCGGTATCAATGCATATCTGGCGACCTTTCCCTTTAATGTGGCAACTATTTTCTCTGCCTTCCTCTCGCCAATGCCCTTTAAACGTTTCAATGCCTTTATATCCTTTTCCTCTATGGCACGGGCTATATCCCTTACCGGCATAACGATAGCCTTAATCGCTGCAACAGGTCCAATATCCTCAACGGAAATAAAAAGCTCAAAAAACTGCCTGTCGAGCTCATTTTTAAACCCTACAAGGATTGGTTTGGGCTGCCTTTCTGTCTGGTTAAATGAGATGAAAAGGCTTATTTCCGTATCCGGATCATGAGATTTTCTGATTTCACTCATCACATATGTAGGAATCAATATATCGTAACCAATACCGCTCACCAGCAGGGTAATGCGATCGTCATATATTCTCTTTAGTTTTCCTTCCAGATAATTTATCATTTGACTGCCAGATAATTTTTTCTGTAATAGGCGGTAAGCGCTATTGCAAGCGCATCTGCCGAATGAAACGACGAGAGTTCACTGATTCTGAGTGCCTTCAGTGTGGCTTCTTTTATTTGTTTCTTGTTTGCGTTGCCGTATCCCGCAAGAGAACTTTTTACCTCTTTAGGTGTAATTTCAACCATTCGGATATTATTCTGAAAGACGGATAAGTATATAATGCCGAGCACCCCGCCTAATAATATGCCGGCCTTTGGATACCTGACCAGGGAAAATATATTCTCGATTGCTACAAGTTCAGGATTGATTGATTTTATAAGGTGCTCCATATCATTGTATATCTGGGCCAGCCTGTCGGAAATATGGAGTCCGGGCGATGTTTTTATACATCCGCATTTGAGGAGGGAAGGGGAAGTGCTTTTATTGAATGTGATTGCACCAAAACCGGTACTGGCTAAACCAGGGTCGACGCCAAGAATGACCATTCGTCCTGTCACTGGTATCTATTCATGAATACAGCAGACTTATTTTTGCCGTGAACCGTGAACTGTGAACCGTGAACATGCATCATTTGCCGCTTGTTAATCTTTCCATTTCCTCAAAGGAAATGTCAAAGTTGGCGTATACATTTTGCACATCGTCGGAATCTTCAAGCATCTCCATTAGCTTTAGCATTGTTTCGGCGTTTTTGCCGTCAAGCTTTACCGATGTCTGAGGGATCATGCTGATCTCAGAAACGGTATATTTTATACCGTTTGAGTCAAATACCTTTTTTACATTCTCGAAATCTGAAATATCGGTAATTACCTCTATCTCGTTTTCATCTGCCGTAACATCTTCAGCACCTGCCTCAAGGGCAAGCTCCATAATTTTGTCTTCATCAACACTTTTTTTATCAAAGGATATATACCCTTTTTTATTAAACATCCAGGATACACAGCCTGCTTCGCCCATATTACCGTTTAGCCTCGAAAGGGCGTGCCTGATCTCCGCGGCTGTGCGTTTTTTATTATCTGTTAACACCTCGATCAATATGGCTGTTCCGCCCGGCCCATATCCCTCATATGTATATTCTTCATAACTCTCACCTTCAAGGGCCCCGGTACCTTTTTTGATTGCCCTGTCGATGTTGTCTTTCGGCATGTTTTCGGTTTTTGCCTGTGCAACTGCAACCCTTAATCGTGCATTTGCTTCCGGGTCGCCGCCTCCAATCCTTGCAGCAGTGGTTATTTCTTTAATGAGCTTGGTAAAAATTTTCCCTCTTTTTGCGTCGGCTGCACCTTTTTTGTGCTTAATTGAACTCCACTTGCTATGTCCTGACATTGGACCCCCTGAAAACAAATATGGTGGGCAGTATAGGAATCGAACCTACGACCTCTGGTATGTGAGACCAGCGCTCTAACCAACTGAGCTAACCGCCCATATTTAATAATACACTATTTGCAAAATTAAAGTCAATGTTATCAACAATTTTAAAATAAGTGAAGAGCAGAATGTCGCCCTGAAATGAATTTTTGTTTAATTTTTCCCGTTAATAATCTATTATTCCACTATGAGTAAATTTACCTTTGGTCCGGTTCCATCGAGAAGACTGGGGTTTTCCCTTGGGGTTGATATTATTCCGAGAAAATTCTGTAGTTTTGACTGCATTTACTGTCAGGTTGGTAAAACAACAAATCAGGAGATTCAGAGAAAAAGTTTTTATGACGTTCAGGAAGTGGTTGATGAAATAGTCGAAGCGTGTGGCCTCCAAAGCCATATTGACATTGTAACCTTTTCCGGCTCAGGCGAGCCAACCCTTAATGCTGATATTGGCCGGATGATAAAAGAGATTAAAAAAAGGGTTGATATTCCTGTATCGGTAATTACAAACAGCTCACTTCTCTATGATGAAGACGTCAGACAGGATTTAAAATCCGCAGATATTATCCTGCCATCTCTCGATGCTGCAAGCGAAGACATATTCCATTATGTTAACAGACCCCATTCCCTCATCGAATTGGACTTAATTGTCAAGAGTCTGAAAAAATTAAGAAACGAATATGAGGGTAAAATCTGGCTCGAGATTATGCTTATGAAAGATATAAATGATGATGCAGAAGAACTGGATAAATTCAAAAAGATCATTGGCCTTCTTGGTGTTGATAAAGTTCAGTTGAATACCGTGACAAGACCTCCAAAAGATGATGCTGCAAAAGGGATAAATCAATCTGAGCTTCGAAAGATAGGTAGATTTTTTGGAGATAATTGTGAAGTTGTTTGCAGTTTTAAAAAATTCAGTCCGAAAAATGATGTTAAAGACCGGACAGAAATAATCCTGGAGATGCTCAAAAGAAGGTCGTTAACGTTAGATGATATTGTAAGGACCACCGGCTTGACATTACAAAAGGCGAAAGATACCCTCCAGATTATGGAGCATTCAGGAAAAATAAAGAGTTTCCATTTCGACAATAGCATTTACTATATGCATAAAGAGCAATAAATCCGGATAGTACTGGAACAGCACACTACCTGGAAGATTGTTATTGACAAATTATTGCATCAACATTTACTATAAATCCCGTATTGTGTTTTCTTCCAAAAAAATCTCAGGGGGATAAAAGAGAGGTGCAGAGATGGAGATAAGAAAATGGCATAATGAAAAAATGATTCAGAGAGTAATAAAATCACTTGAATCAAACTTTTTTGACGCGGCATTTTTCCCTGACAGAGAAGCCCTTATGGACAAGATATTGAGTTATGTAAGGCCCAAGATGAAAATAGGATTCGGCGGCTCCCTTACCGTAAGAGGTCTGGGTATTGTTGAGCGCTTGAAAAATGAGAATGTTGTACTCCTGGACCATTGGAAGCCCGGGCTTTCAAAAGAGGAGATTGGTGAGATTAGATTTCAGCAGTTGACGTGCGATCTTTTTTTCTCAAGTGCCAATGCAATTACGGAAAAAGGTGAAATTATCAATATCGATGGTTTTGGCAACAGGACCAACAGCACAACCTATGGACCAAAAAAAGTAATTATTATTGCAGGCTATAATAAAATAGTGCCTGACATGAATGCAGGAATTGATAGGATCAAGAATGTAGCTGCACCAATGAACGCGAAGAGGCTGAACCTCCCGCTGCCATGTGCAGAGACAGGCCATTGCCATGACTGCAGATCTGAGGCGAGGATATGCAGGATTATATCGATTATGCAGAGAAAACCGGGTGGAACAGACATTTCTGTTTATTTAATCAACGAAGAATTGGGACTCTAAAAAAGGAGGGTTGTATGAAGATTAAGCGGGCGGCGGTAAGCGTATCGAACAAGACAGGTCTGTCGGAACTGACTCCATTCCTGAAAAGCTATGGTGTGGAAATTCTTTCAACGGGAGGCACAAAAAAATATCTCGACAGCATAGACGTTAACCCCATCGAGATCAGTGCATACACGGGTTTTCCCGAGATTATGGATGGAAGGGTAAAAACGTTGCACCCGAAGGTGCATGGCGGAATACTCAATATTCGGGATAATGCGGAACATCAGAAGGCAATGGAGACATTGGGAATAAAGCATATCGATATGATAGTTGTGAATCTCTATCCTTTTAAGGAAGTTATAAGCAAGGGGTGTACTTTTGAGGAAGCGATAGAGAATATTGACATTGGTGGCCCGTCGATGATAAGGGCGGCAGCGAAAAACTTTAAATTTGTCACTGTAGTTGTTGACCCGGAGGATTATCCGAAGGCTATGGAGAATATTAAGGCAAATAACGGGGCAACCACAGAGGATTTTAGATTTTATCTTGCTAAAAAGGTATTTGAGACAACTGCAGACTATGATGGCGCTATCACGGCATATCTTGCAGGAGTGAAATAACAGAAATGAAAGGGTTCAAGGGGTCGAGGGTTCAAGTGTGACCGGATCAAACACTAATATGAAAGGAAGATTGGAATGAAGGTGCTCGTAATTGGTGGCGGCGGGAGAGAACATGCCCTTGTGTGGAAGCTGTTGCAGTCAAAAAAGGTAAGCACTATTTTCTGTATCCCGGGAAATGGGGGAATCTCCGAGATTGCAACCTGTGTTGATATGAATGTTAGCGATACGGATGGGCTCATCGCATTCTCAAAAAAAGAAAAGATTGAACTTGTCATTGTGGGACCCGAAAACCCTCTCGCATCAGGGATTGTAGACGGCTTCGAAAAAGAGGGTATTCCCATTTTCGGGCCCAGACAGAAAGGTGCCTTAATCGAAACAAGCAAGGTATTTACAAAGGAATTACTGGATAAATACAGAATACCTACAGCTCCTTTCAAGATATTTTCTGACTACGGTAAGGCAGAAAAATACCTGAAGGGATTAAAACCGCCATATGTTGTAAAAGCTGATGGTCTATGCGCGGGGAAGGGGGCTTATGTTATAACAGACCAGGCAGAAGGCGAAAGCGTTCTGAAAGATCTGCTCGTCAACCTGATTCATGGAGATGCAGGCAAAAACGTTATTATTGAAGATTTTCTTCCAGGCATTGAGGCCTCATACCTCGCATTTACCGATGGGAAATCGATCCTCCCCATGCTTGCCTCCCAGGATCACAAAGCGCTTTCAGACGGCGATAAAGGCCCTAATACCGGCGGCATGGGTGCTTATACACCGATTCCGTTTATCGGTAAGGATATGGAAGAAACGATTAATCAAAACATAATGCTCAAAACCATAAAAGCTTTACAGAGCGAAGGGGTAGTATATAAAGGAGTGCTATATGACGGATTGATGCTGTCAGGCGGTACCCCGTATACCCTTGAATTTAACGCCAGACTCGGAGACCCTGAAACCCAACCGATTCTTTTTAAAATGGAAAGCGATATCATGCCCATCATTTTAGCATGTGTAGAAGGCAAACTGGACACGATTGAGCATATCAAATGGAAAGAGGGAGTGTCCATATGCGTTGTCATTGCTTCAGGGGGATATCCTGACAAAACGGAAAAAGGCAAAGTCATCAGAGGTCTTGGAGAACTGAAAGACAGGAAGGACGTCATGGTGTTCCATGCGGGCACAAAAAAGGTTGGAAATGATTTTTACACCTCCGGTGGAAGGGTGCTCGGAGTAACAGCGACAGGGAAGACATACGAAGATGCCATTGAGAAAGTTTATGATGCGGTTTCGTGTATAGAGTTCGAAGGCATGCAGTACAGAAAAGATGTTGGAGCTAAAGCATTAAAATACAGCGTAGAGCATGGAGCGTAGAGCGGTTGAGACAGTGAATAGTGAATAGTGAACAGCACAAAATATCTTTGACTATATACTATTCACTAACGACTATTCACTAATAAAAGGAGGTAATAATGGGTGGTAAAACGTACAACATCGCTGTAATACCGGGTGATGGGACCGGCCCTGAAGTGGTTGCAGAAGGGATAAAAGTTATTAATGCCATATCGAAAAAATTGGGATTTACGTTGAAATATAACTATTACGATCTTGGGGGGGAACGTTATTTAAAGACAGGTGAAATACTTCCTGACAGTGTCCTTAGCGAATTGAGACAATTCGATGTGATATATCTCGGGGCAATAGGCCATCCTGATGTTAAACCGGGGATACTCGAAAAGGGCATTCTATTAAGGGCAAGATTTGAACTTGACCAGTATATCAACCTGAGACCTGTGAAACTTTATGAAGGTGTTGATACGCCGCTTAAATATAAAGGGCCTGATGATATTGATTTTGTAGTCATAAGAGAGAACACAGAAGGTCTGTATGCGGGTGCAGGCGGGATTTTAAAAAAAGGGACAAAAGATGAAGTTGCCACACAGGAATCTATTAACACAAAAAAAGGTGTGGAAAGATGCTTGCGTTTTGCCTTTGAATACACGAAAAAACGCAACAAAGAAAAAAAACTCACTTTGTGTGCTAAAACGAATGTCCTCACTTATGCTTCTGACCTCTGGGAAAGAACTTTTTATGAGGTTGCCAGGGAATACCCGGATGTAAAAACAGACTATGCCCATGTTGATGCTACCTGTATGTGGATGGTGAAAAACCCGGAGTGGTTTGATGTGATTGTTACCGATAATCTGTTTGGAGATATTATTACTGACCTTGGTGCAATGATTCAGGGCGGCCTGGGCATCGCTGCAGGCGGGAATATAAATCCTGAGGGAGTGTCCATGTTTGAGCCCATGGGTGGGTCTGCACCTAAATATACAGGTAAAAATGTCATAAATCCCCTTGCTGCGATACTTGCAGGCGGAATGATGCTCGAATTTATCGGCGAAGGCGAAGGCTGGAAGATTTTAGAAAAAGCTGTTCAAAAAGCCTTGAAAGAGGATATCAAATCTCTCGACGCAGGTAAGATGGGAATGGGAACGAAAGAAGTAGGGGATTTGATAGTAAAATATGTTAATAAATAATTTGTGAAGCGATTCGTAGCGTAGAGCGTTTAGCGTAGAGAATTAAAAACTAAATGCTTTACGCTGAGTGCTATTCGCTAAGTTGTGATACGCTTTATGAGGTACTAGATAAGGGTTCAAGGGTTTTCAACTTTTTGCTGAGGGTGTTTCTGTTTATGCCAAGAAGTTTTGCCGCCTTTGAAATATTGTTTTTTGAAAGTTTCATGGCAGAGCCGATAAACACCTTCTCGATGATTGCCTGAACTTCCATAAGTACGTTGTCTGTATCATTCACCTTTGATAACAACAGGTTTTTTGCTATATGTTCCATTTTTACCTCAAATATATCGTACAACTCATTGTTGTTATTTGGCGATTTAGTATCATGCATGGTCGGTGCCATTTCTGTTTTACTGTGTAGAATCTAATTTTTAGTTGACAAAGAAAATAATTAAATTATAGTTTTAATCTTGCTGTATATTGTATA
>CAYMTB010000093.1:0-12590 GCA_964393225.1 uncultured Syntrophorhabdaceae bacterium | reverse complement strand
GGGCACACCCTTATGCACACCTTGCAGTTTTTACAAATGTGAGAATCTATTTTTGGTTTTTTTATAAAAAAACTACTCAAAATTCTTTTAACAAGTTTCGGGAGGTTCCAATCAGTGTTCATGCTATAAGGTAATTTTAAATCAGAAAATGTCTCCCTAGCAACTCTCATTGAAGGAGAAGAAGCATTGAAAATCTCATAGTCTCCTATCAGCCCGTGCTGTGAAGCTAATGTGCTAACAGGCAATAAATAGGGTAACCCGATTATTTTCTCCATTGCGTGATCAAGCATATAGGCGCTTCTGCTGAGAGCAACAAATCCTAAATCTCTTACCCGGCCACTTGAAGGGCCATCTCCGTCCATTCCAACAATTCCGTCAATAATAGTTAAAGAGGGTTTTACGATATCGTGGATATCGATAAGAAGAGAGGCAAAAAGCATTCTGTCCCTGCCGGCCCTTAAATGCCATTTCGCCTTGTCGAAAGCTGGAATAAAACCAAATGTATTTTTTACACCCAGTGTCAACCCCATCATTGTGTGCGTTTTAAGTTTTGGTATATTTATTATAATGTCATAGTCGTCAGGATTTTCGCCAAGCGTAAACTCCCTGTATGGTGATATCCCCTGCCACTTTTTTATCACTTTCCGGTTAAATGGCAATACCTTTAGGCCATGGCTATTAACGACATCCATAATGCCGCTATGCAAAAGCACCTTTCCGGTCGATTCGAAACCTGGACTATCCCCTATGTAAACATCACAGGAGTAATCCATTAGCATTTCAGAAATTGCCCTTATAAATTCCGGATGGGTTGTCACGGCCTTGTCAGGGGTTTTGGCGCTTAGCAGGTTGGGTTTTAACAGAATCTTTGATCTTACAATCTTAAAGTTTATTTCTTCAAAACCTTTGTAAATGAAATTCTTAATTTTATCAGTATCATAGGTTTCACATCTCCCTATTACTACTTTTCCGGTCATACGCTTCTTATCTTTCAAATTTTGCTTCAAGGAAAATTACACACATATTGCCATCTTTCATTTCCCAACAAATACTATTGTCACCACTGCCGTCAATATCGTACTTGATCTTGTACCTACCTTTTTGAATGTACTTATTCCCGTCCACTCCATTTCTATACTCTTTTAAAGCTAAGTCGTCGATAAATTCGGAAAGTTTTATACCAAAATCTTGTTCAAATTCAGCCTCTTCAGATGTCGATCCTTCTTTTGTAGCCAAAAGATATTTCTCCCCATCCTTTTCCAGATGGATGACGGTGTCCCCAAAAGGACCATAGACATCTACGACAAGTTTATCGGGATATTCAAGTTTTAACGACATGGAACCGGAATATTTCGTATTTTTCCATGCCATATCGAGCTCGCAAAGGGCTTCTATATATTGAATATTATCCGGCCATGCAATCTGAACAGTTTTTCGGGGAATTAATGCACATGCAGAAATAAGGAGAAAGACAAACATCAAAAGGACTATCTTTTTCACTTTGCTTTTTCTTCAATACCTTTTAATTTTTCTCCGATAGCCTTCTTTTTATCCTCATTTTTTTCAAATGTCAGGGATTTTTCATAATATTCTTTTGCTTTACCATATTCTTTTAAACTTGCATATATATCGCCCAGATGTTCGGCAATCGTAGGGTCTTCGGGCAATCTCTGGTAAGCCTTCTGCAACTCATTGAGGGCCTTATCGAAATCACCTTTTTTATAATAGACCCACCCCATGCTATCGATGATGTAGCCATCATCAGGCTTTTTGGCTAACGCCTTTTTTATCATTTCTTCGGCTTTGTCGAGGTTGATACCTTTGTCGGCCCATGTATACCCGATAAAATTCAGGGCATTCGGGTACTCCGGGTCAATCTTTAAAACATTTTCCATATATCTTAGAGCACTTTCTGTATCACCAGTTTTCTCATACAACATACCTGTCTGATACAAAAGGTCCAGATTTTCAGGAATATTCTTTCCTGCCTGTTCAAGAACCTCTATCCCCTTAAGATAATCATTCTTTTCTTCATAAAGAGTGGCCAGCATCATATAAATATCTGCATCATCCTTCTTAATCTCAAGAAGTTCAGACAATTTCTTAATTCCTTCATCAATGAGCCCGGATTTCATATATAGCAAGGTGAGACTTTTAATTGCAGTTTGAAATTCCTCTGATTTAGTGTCAATCTTTAAGAATTCGTCGATAGCTCTTCGAGCATCACCCTTTCCCTTGAGCGCCAGAGCAAGGTATAGCCTTACAGAATTGTTCTTCGGTTTTGTTGCAAGTAATATGTTAAATTCCCTTATTGCCTCATCGTATCTCTCCTGTTCAAGATGTAAAAGACCTATTTTTACCCTCACAGAAAGATCGTCTCTGTCAACATCAGACAATTTTTCAAATTCATTTATTGCCCTGTCATACTGCCTCTGCTTGATAAATACATCGGCAATTTTAGATCTTGCCTTTTTATTAAGAGGGTCAAAAATAATAACTCTCTGGTAATACTCGATTGCCTGAACGTAATTGCCCTCAATCTCACAAATATTCCCCAAATCCAGAAGAGCAGGCTCAAAATTAGGTTTAAATTCTAATACCTTATTGTAATATTTCCTGGCTTCACTATATTGTTTTAATTCTGCCTTTATTCGCCCGATATAATAGAGCGTAATGAGGTTATCACTATCGTAGGTAAGAATTTTTTCATATGTCTTTATTGCTTCTTCATATTTTTTTTCACCTATATAGATAGAACCGAGATATAGATATGCTTCTGTGTCCTCCTTATTCAAAACGATGCATTTCCCGTACATGATTTTTGCTTTTTCAAACTCGCCCTTTGCAGAATAGATACTTCCCAATAGGATAAGGGCGCTGCGGTTATTTTCGTTAAATTTTACTGCTTCCTGTAAAATAGGCTCAGCTTTATCGATTTCACCTTTCTTAATATATGAAAAAGAAAGTTCACTTCTTATTTCGGAAGATTTCGGATCAAAGCGGAGCGCTGATTTATAATGTTCAATAGCATCATCATATTTTCCCTGAACTTCGCTCCTGTAGCCTTTCAAAAAAGAAAATATGGAGGAAGAATAATCAGTTGCAGTTGCACAAAGGGGTAGTAAAACGAAAATTACGCATGTTGCGAATCTTTTCATAGACGTAATACTACCATAACTCTTTTTTAAAATCTATCAACTGAATCTAAAACAAGCAATAGTCCGATTCTGTATCGTAATGTTAGCGAATTAGTTTTCCTATCCTCGTCC
Organism: uncultured Syntrophorhabdaceae bacterium; assembly: GCA_964393225.1. Taxonomy (GTDB): domain Bacteria; phylum Desulfobacterota; class Syntrophorhabdia; order Syntrophorhabdales; family Syntrophorhabdaceae; genus MWEV01. The sequence continues at coordinate 9,321 of CAYMTB010000093.1, read as the reverse complement.
ATCTCACATAATTAAGAACATCATCCGATTTGTTGTTCCATGAGAAATACAATATGAGGGCTCTCCCGACAAGGTCTTCCTTTCTAACAAAACCCCAGAATCTGCTGTCAAGACTTCTGTCCCTGTTGTCACCCATGACAAAATAGGAGTCTTTGGGCACAGCGACTGGTCCCAGGTTGTCTTTTGGTGATAAGTAAACCGGTATAATTCCGCTATCGCTATAGTGTCCCCATCTATCGTTGATTTTATTTCCATTTATATAAATAACTTTATTTTTTATCTCAACAATGTCTCCCTCAATAGCAATAACCCTCTTGATAAAGTCCTTACTTCTGTCAACAGGATAACGGAATACAATGACATCCTCTCTTTTTGGGTCACCAAGGCTAAAAATTACAGTATCTGTGAAAGGTACTTTCATAACATAGCTAAGCCTGTTTACAAGCAGATGGTCACCTATCAATAAAGTAGGTTCCATCGAACTTGACGGTATCTTAAATGCCTGAATAAAAAATCCGCGCACAAAAAATGCAATAATCGCAGCAATAACAAGCGATTCAATATATTCCCTGGTTTTGCTCTTCTTTTTTTCCATCCGCTCTCCCAAATTAGTTCTTAGCTCATGCTTCATGGCTAATGGCATTGCTATGAACTATCAGTTAATTAATTACATCTTATCCGGTGCAGATACACCAAGAATATCAAGACCCTTTTTAATAACCTTCTGAAGCATAAAGAGGAGCAAAAGTCTGGCCATGGTTAGATTTACCTCGTTTTTCAACACCCGCGTTTTATTATAATAACTATGGAATTTTCCAACAAGGTCTATCAGATAAAATGTTAAACGATGCGGCTCAAGGTTTCTCGCACAGCCTTCTATTACATCATAAAAACGATGTATGGCTTTAATTAAATCAATCTCATCTTTCCGCGTTAAAAGGTCCACATTAAAAATGCCCTCTGCCCTCTGCCCTCTGCCCTCTGTCATAAGGGTATCCATATCTATTCCATCTTCTTCTGCATTTCTGAAGATACTCTGAATCCTTGCATTTGCGTATTGTACGTAAAAAACAGGGTTTTCATTTGAAGTCTTTTTTGCAAGATCGAGATCAAATTCCAAGTGGGCATCACTCTTCCTCATAAGGAAGAAAAACCTCGCCGCATCTCTGCCAACCTCGCTCAAAACCTCTTTCAAGGTGGTAAACTGCCCTGCTCTGGTCGACATACCCACGGGTTTACCATCTTTCAAGAGCGTAACAAACTGTATAAGAATCACTTTCAGGCTGTCTTTTTGCCCGGTAATGGCTTCCAGGGAGGCTTTAAGCCTCGGAATATATCCATGATGGTCTGATCCCCATAAATCGACTAATAATGTAAAGCCTCTCTCTAATTTTTCCATGTGATAGGCAATATCCGAAGCAAAATACGTCTTCTCACCATCAGATTTTATTAAAACTCTGTCTTCATCCTTCTCGAATAGACTTGTCTTAAACCACAACGCGTCATCTTTTTCGTAAGAAAAATCTCTCCGTCTCAATAATTCAAGGGTATTATCAACAATACCGTTTTCATATAGTGTGGATTCCTTGTAATAGTTGTCAAATAGCACACCAAATTCTTCAAGGTCTTCCTGAATGCCCTTCATTACTTTACCGCCTGAATAACCTGCCATAAATTTGATGGCCTCGTCCTGATTAGCCGGGATTGGGATATTATGCTCTATCAGTTCTGCTGCAAGTTCTTTTACGTAATCCCCCTGATAGAAGTGCTGCGGGTACTCAATATCTTCCCCTTTTAATTCCCTCCATCGCGCATAGGTTGATGCACCAAGGGTGGCTATTTGTTTCCCTGCATCATTAACATAGTATTCCTTTGCCACGTTATAGCCGGTACTCTTTAATACGTTTGCCAGAACATCGCCTACCGCCGCACCCCGCCCGTGACCTATGTGCAGGGGACCAGTGGGGTTGGCGCTCACAAATTCTATGAGAACTTTCTTTCCGTTGCCCACATCAGGCAAAAAGTCATCTATTCCTAATTCGTAAATATTAATTAATGTTTGCTTCCATATTTCATCTTTTACATAAAAATTTATAAACCCCTTGCCGGCAGTCTCAACTTTCTCGCACGTATCATTATAATTCATGTTCTGAATAATTGATTTTGCAATTTCCTGTGGACTTATTCTCAGTTTAGGGGCAAGAAGGAAAGCGATATTTGTTGAATAATCTCCGAATTCTCCTTCTCTTGGTATATCTACAATGGGATCAATATTAATCTCATAAGGGAAAGTGCCTTTCCCCTTACAATTGTCACACGCCTCCTTTATGATCTCCGCTATTCTCTTTTTTATCATCATCTTTCTCCGAATACTTTATAGATAAATCCTTCGTATAATCAGGACATCTTATACTTACGTCCTTTCCTCTTAAGAACTTTTTTTTACAGTTCTCCCGCCAGGCACATAATATACAAAGCGAAGGTTCGTCACTCATTGTTTTCACTCCATAATTTCTTTATATAACGAGGGTGTTCTCTCTTTTATCAATGGCCATTCTCTTCTAACTCTTTTCAAATATTCCAGATCAATATCTGCAAGAAGAATACTGTCGCCACCGCCTGTCGGTCCTCCTACCAATTCTCCTTCGGGGCCCGCACAAAAACTCATTCCATAAAAATCCTGGGCAGGTTCGCTCCCTACTCTGTTTACCCTCATGATAAAAACCCCGTTTGTAATGGCATTTCCAGATATAACCGTTTGCCAGATATGCTGGGATTTGAATGCACATGCTGTGGGGGCAAACACAATATCAGCGCCTTTTAGCGTAAGAATCCTTGTTCCTTCAGGGTAAAGGTTGTCCCACGAGATTTGAACACCAATCTTTCCAAATTTTGTTTCAAAAACAGGAAATCCTTTATCACCCTGAAGAAAATAATATTTTTCTTCCCAGAGAGGTATATCCGGAAGATGAATTTTCCTGTATCTACCCAAAATTGTGCCATCGGAATCTATTACTATACAACAGTTAAAATAACGGGAACCGCTCTTTTCAAAAAGTGGCAACACAATAACTGCTTCGGCTGATTTCGCCTTTTTTCTCATAATCTTAACGGTTTCACTTTTCGTGTCTTCAGCTAAGCTGAATGCATCGGCATCTCTATCTTTAGGAAACCACTGCAGGTTGAATAATTCCTGAAAGCAGATAATCCTGGCACCTTCCTTGAGGGCAAGATCCATTATCTTTAAAGCCTTTTCAACATTTGCGTTCCTGTCAACGGAACAAGCGAACTGAATACCTGCTATTTTCATGCTTATAAAACGTTCTCCTTTTGGGGGTAATTCGTTTCAATGTGAAAGGTAACAGATGGTAAAGAGATGTGTCAAGGGAAAAACCCACTTAAGAAATAAGGGGTCGAGGGTTCAAGGGGCCAAGAGGTTCAGTGGTTTAAAATCTTCCAAAACCATCAAATCCTTAAACCCTGCAACCCTCGAATCCTTAAATTAATAATTCTCTGCCATAACCTCATAATATGCAGTTGGATGGGCACAGGCAGGGCATTCTTCCGGGGCTTCTTTACCTTCATGGACATAACCGCAATTTCTGCATCTCCATTTGACAACAGTTTCCTTATTAAAAACCTTGTCATGCTTAACATTGTTCAACAATGCGAGGTATCTCCTTTCATGTCCCTGTTCAACGCGCGCAATGGACCTGAATATCTGGGCAACTTCGGGAAATCCCTCTTCGTCGGCAATCTTTGCAGCTTCCGGATACAACACGGTATATTCAAGATTTTCACCGGCTGCTGCTGCCTGAAGGTTTTCAGCAGTTCCTCCTATTACCCCGGCAGGGAAAGATGCAGTAATTTCAACCTCTCCTCCTTCAAGAAATTTAAAGAACTTCTTCGCATGCTCCTTCTCATTATCAGCAGTATCAGAAAAAAACCATGATATCTGCTCGTATCCTTCCTTCTTGGCCTGGGATGCAAAATATGTATATCTATTCCTTGCCTGTGATTCTCCTGTAAAAGCAGTAAGAAGGTTTTTTTCAGTCTTTGTTCCTTTTAGGCTCTTCATGCTTTCTTACCTCCCCTGTTAATTTATCAGCTCTTCCACAACCCGTGCAATGTGCAATACTCTCTCGCCGTTACCTGTTCACCCTTTACCGGGAAGAATGCCTCCGGCGCTTCTCCGGGCTTTAAGAACTGAATGCAACTCTTGCCATCAAGAATAAGCTCAATCCAGACAATGTAATGCTTTTCTTCCATCGGATGTGGTACACCGCCAACCTTAACCTTGATGCCATCTGATGTCTTCTCAATTACTGGAACATGTTTTTCAAGGGATGCATCAACAGTATTCTCCTTCAAAAGTATCATAGGCTGGTTGCAGCAAACAAGCTGTCCTTTTCCGCCCTGCATTACTTCAACTACATTACCGCAAATACCACATTTGTAAACCTCTAATCTCTCTGCCATGATAAACCTCCTTTTTTTATTTTTGTGTCTTATTGTGTCTTATCTGCGTAGTCCTTCTCTAAGCAATCCCTGCAAATACCTTTGAAATAGCCCTGAACTTCTTCTATCTTATGTCCATCAATCTCCTGTTTCGCTGCAAAACCACATTGTACTTCCACATCAATAATACGATCGCACTTCTTACACAACAAATGATGGTGGGGCATTGTGATGCAATCGTAACGTAATTCTTCAGGCGTTATTGTAAGGGAACTCACAAGGCCTTTTTCTACAAAAGTATTCAAAGTATTATAAATAGTCGTCTTTGAAATCGTGGGCATCTCTTTGCATAACAAATCAAAAATTGTACTTACGTTGGGATGATCACAACTTCCTTCAAGAATTTCCAATATTTTTATCCTCTGGTGAGAGGGTTGAATGTTTTTTGAGGTAAGTTTTTTTATTAACGTTTCCATAATTGTAATAATAACATAATTATTATAGTTCTAATTTAATAATCATGTCAAGTACAATTATTTAAATCGATCCTCAACATAGTTTTCGCTTTTATCTCTACCGTCAGTCACATCCACTATTCACTGTTTACTATTCACTGTTTACGGGTTTTCATTTACCTCCTGATATTTTTATGATATTTTACATGCATGTTTGGTATCGGTCTTCCTGAGATACTAGTAATACTTGTTGTGGCTTTAATTGTTGTAGGCCCTTCAAGGTTGCCTGAGCTTGCAAAATCGCTTGGTAAGGCGTTCAATGAATTCAAGCGGATGGCAGATGAAGTAAAAGATACAATACAAGAAGAGGTTATCAAGGAAGAACCACCTAAAGAAACGGTTATAAGCCAGAAAACCGTTCCGGAAACAGAAAAGAAGGAAGACAGCAATGCCAAACCCGTCACGCCTGATGCGTAAAGCGTAACGATTTCTTATTTATGACAAAACAACCCCTGATAGATGAAAAACAACCGTTCCTCTCCCATTTAAAAGAGCTTCGGGACAGACTGATAGTCTGCTTTATCGCCCTTGCAATCGCCTTCATTATTGCCTATTATTTCAAAGAAAAGGTTTTTTCATTTCTCATGCAACCTTTCGTAAAGGTAATGCCGGAAAAAAGCTCTTTCATTTTTACCTATATAACCGAGGCATTCATAACATACTTCAAAATATCCTTTGTTGTCGGCATCTTTATCTCGTCCCCCGTTATCCTCTACCAATTCTGGATGTTTGTAGCGCCGGGGCTTTATGAAAAAGAGAAAAAATATGTCCTTCCTTTTATCTTTTTTGGAAGTCTCTGCTTCGTTTCCGGAGCACTGTTCTGTTATTACATCATAATGCCGGTCATATATAAATTCTTTGTCAGTTACGCAGGGAATTTTGTTATACCTATGCCTGATTTGAAAGGTTATATGAACCTCACCCTAAAGTTGTTAATAATATTCGGGTTAATATTCGAGCTGCCTCTTGTTGCATTCTATCTTGGCAAGGCTGGTATAATTAACCACAGAATGCTTTCAACAAAAAGAAGGTACGCAATACTCGCAATATTCATACTGAGCGCAATCATTACACCCCCGGATATTTCAAGCCAGATATTAATGGCTTTGCCGATGTGGGGGCTTTATGAATTAAGTATCATTATTACAAGATTTTTCGGAAAGAAGGTGCCAATCGATGAAACGGCTTAATATCGTTATTCTCGCTGCAGGAAAAGGCGAGCGGATGTTGTCAAAAAAACCGAAAGTAATGCATGAGATTATGGGGAAACCCATGATAGGGTATGCAGTTGAGAGGGCAAAAGAGTTGGCTCCGGTAAGCATAACCGTCGTGACCGGATTCGGGAGGGAAAAGGTTGAGGCCTTTCTGGAAAGGTACAATGTCAATTATTCCGTGCAAACCGAGCAAAAAGGCACTGCACATGCCGTCCTAACGGCCAAGCGGTTTATTCAAGGAGGCGATATTCTTATCCTGTACGGCGATGTGCCACTCATGGAATACTCTACTCTGAATAACTTCATATCCTTTTACAAAAAATCTGTTAATATTACATTTATGACAACCAGAGTTGATAATCCGTCGGGTTATGGAAGGGTACTTACGAATGGTAATATAATTAAAGATATTATCGAAGATGCCGATGCAACCCCTGAAGAAAAAGCAATACAGGAGATTAATACCGGAATATGTATTATCCCTGAAGAACGTTTCTCGCTTCTCGGAGAGATCAAAAATGACAATAAAAAAGGTGAGTATTACCTTACCGATATATGCAAAGTAGCAAAAAGTAAAGGTCTCACCGTCAATTGTTACCATTATGATAAATCATCAGAGGTTCTGGGCGTTAATGGCAGAAAAGAATTATTAGAAGCCAACTTAACAATGAAGGACAGAGTTCTCGACGCCCACATAAAAAACGGCGTGACGCTGCTTGACAGGAATGTTTACATCGAAAGCACTGTAACAATTGGAAAAGATACGATTATTTTCCCAAACTCCTATATCATGGGAAACACCGCAATCGGGGAAGATGTCGTTGTAGGTCCCAATACGATTATTAAAAATTCAACGATACACGACAATGTAAGTATTGAAGGATTTTCCGTCATTGAAGGCGGCGAGATTAATGAAGGTGCAGTGATTGGTCCATTTGCACAGATACGGCCAACAACCGTTCTCTAATCAGGCAAAATGTTAACATCGGGACAGCAATAATTACTTGTAATTATTAAGAGTAATCAGTAGGCAGCGTGAGAACCAGTTGAGTAAGTTAAATAAGGAAGTGAGTTGAGTAAGGAAGTAGGTTGAGTCAGAAAAACCTACTCAACCTACTTAACCAAATAAAAAGGTGCTTAATATTTAGTAAAACCGTAAGGGGGAATCCATGTGTGGGATAGTTGGATATAAAGGAAAAGATGAGGCATGCGATATCCTTATCGATGCCCTGAAAAGGCTCGAATACAGAGGGTACGATTCTGCCGGTATTGCCATTTGGCATCGCAATAAGATAGAGGTAGGAAGAAAAAAGGGGAAAGTAGATGAGCTGAGAAAGGTCGTCTCTAATGGTAATTTTAGAGGAACCATGGGGCTTGCACATACCCGCTGGGCAACTCACGGAGCGCCCTCGGAGCGAAACGCCCACCCGCACAGGGTTGGAGATGTTGTAGTTGTCCATAACGGAATTATAGAAAATTATGTGGAGCTCAAAGATAAATTAAAACATGAAGGCCACAAGTTTGCATCCGATACAGACACAGAGGTCATTCCACACCTTATTATCAATCATATTAATAAAGGAAAGGATTTTGTTGAAGCGGTAAGACTGACCCTGAAGGAACTCCATGGCTCATACGCAGTGGGCATTATACGTGAAAAAGAAAGGGTAATGATTGCAGCCAGAAAGGAAAGCCCGCTTATCGTTGGCGTAGGCAATGGAGAACATTTCATAGCGAGCGATGCACCTGCAGTTATTGACAGGACAAACAGGTTTATCTTCCTGGAAGACAACGACATGGCTATATTCCGGGACGGAGAAATGTTTCTTATGAATACAGACGGAGAGAAGGTGGAAAGAAAAATCCACACCGTGAACTGGACTGGTGCCATGGCTGAAAAGGGCGGCTACAAACATTTTATGTTAAAAGAAATATTTGAGCAGCCAAGAGCCATCTCTGAAACACTTTTGGGCAGGCTCAAAGAGGAAAAAGGACAGGTTGACTTCGAGGAATTGGCACTCCCTGACCTCAAAAAGGTGCATAAAATCTGGATGGTAGCATGCGGGACATCATACCACGCCTGTATGATCGGAAAGCACATGTTTGAGGCAAATTTAAGAATTCCGGTTGAAACAGACATTGCTTCAGAGTTTCGCTACAGAAATCCAATTCTAAGTGAAAATGATATCCTCATCCTTGTTTCCCAATCCGGCGAGACGGCTGACACCATAGCTGCCATGAAGGAAGGCAAGAGAAACGGCGCCTATACACTGTCCATCTGCAATGTACTCGGCAGTACACTTGCCAGGGACGCAGACGGAGTAATATTTACTCATGCAGGACCGGAGATCGGTGTTGCATCAACAAAGGCTTTCACAACACAGATTTCTGTGTTTTTTATGCTTATGCTTCACATGGCAAAAAAACTGGGCAAGATGGATGCCGATGAAGTACGTGACATGATAGCAGAAATAAAAAAGATACCGCACAAAATTCAGACAATACTTGACCACATCTCTCCCCTGGAGGAGCTTGCAAGAAAATATATGACAGATAAAGATTTTCTCTACATCGGGAGAGGTATTCATTATCCTACCGTTATGGAAGGTGCATTAAAACTTAAAGAGATCTCCTATATCCATGCAGAGGCCTATGCTGCAGGCGAGATGAAGCACGGCCCCATCGCCCTCATAGATGAAAATTTACCTGTTGTAGTTGTTTCGCCGCGCGATCAAACCTACCAGAAAACCTGCGGGAACATTGAAGAAGTCCTGGCAAGAAGGGGTAAACTGATCCTCTTCACCGATGACCCCTCTCACGAAATGGCAGACAGGGTCGATGCTGTTTTCACTGTTCCGGAAACAATCTATGAACTTATCCCTATCCTTTGTGTGGTCCCGCTGCAGCTCGTCGCATATTATATCGCAAACCTGCTTGGAACCGACGTTGACCAGCCGCGTAACCTGGCAAAAAGTGTTACAGTGGAGTAACTGACAGCAGCGTATGCCTATAGGAATATACTTTGTCGGCGCGCCGACAATCGCTATATACAGTGTCTGCACCTATTGCAGAAATTCCATGTCTCCTTCTTGCACTTTACATCATACATAGTGATGTATATAATGGTTTTATAT
>CAYMTB010000092.1:0-12643 GCA_964393225.1 uncultured Syntrophorhabdaceae bacterium | reverse complement strand
CTGCAAGGGCATGAAGTGTCGGCAGAATAATGTTTTCTCTTACTTCTGCCGACAGTATATCTTTTATCTCTCAGCGTGCTCTGCGGCTCTGCGAGAGATACATGTGGTTTTTGTTTTCATTCCTGCTCGTCTGATTCTATCCCTGACATATATACTAAGATGGTCATTGCCGCCGGTTCGGCTATTCCCCGTTTCGCCGGTTCGGCGAATTGGTATCAGCCCCTCATCCACCACCACCTTGCCCCCGCCCAGCACATGGCAGCAAGGAATAAAAGAATACCGAAGGCTGGAACCAACCCTAAATTGATGCAGAGATAGCTGAAACCCACTGCAGGGAGGAGCAGGATTCTTACCCCGGCTTTCATGGTTTCGTTTGTCCTGATCCGTTCCGCTATAGGAGGCGATGTCCGGTAGTACCAGGCAACAAAGGAATTACCAAACCGGTTCTTCATGAGTACTCTGTCACGAAAATCCCTTAAGATACGGACAAAAGGATGGAGATAGGAACCGAAGGCCGCTGTTGCGATAAAACACCCCCCGTTGCCGCCGCTCAAGATCCCGGGGATAGCCCGCTTGAGATACCGAACATACCGGGGTCGGCGATAACAGCCTTGCCGGCGATGATTTCACTGCTTGTATCGCCTGTTGAGTCATCTTTTATGGTGAGAATACCCTTACCATTAGTAATGGTAAATTTCATATCCGTAGAGAGCAATGTCCCCGATGCGGTATAGGTGCCCGTTGAGTCCACTTTCAACCAGCCCCGTGCCACATCGTATTTATACCATATGGTCCCGTCTGGAAGGTCGTTCGGCGTGTAGAAGGTGATATCGATGGATGAGTCGGGCGACACATCGGTTACCCTGAATGAAACGACCCCATAGGGGAAGTTGTAGCCTGCCGGTACGGAATGGGCGGCAAATGCCGGATCGGTGTTTACCGTGGTTATTACCTGATCGATAACGGTGCCGACAGGGGTTGCCATGCCAATGACATCTTTGTCTATACCGCCCTTTGCCCGTACGATGGCAACGCTTGGTTTTGTTGTGTCGGTGGTTATTCCCGCATTGGTTGCGGTGAAGTCGGCAAGGAGCCTCGGCGATATGGCGGCAATTGAGGGAGGAAAGACGGAGGGTGAAATAGCGGTGATCTCGATGCCTTGATTATCCGTCACCGTCGTAACAGCAGTGGTTGTGCCGTTGTTGTTCATCTTTGCGGCAACCGTGGTAAAGGGGGTTCCTTCAGAGGGTTCCGACGCAAGGCCCCTGTTGTCTATGTAGGTAACCCTCCAGTAGTAGGTTGTTTTTGGTTTGAGGATGCCCGGAGGGATAGAGAGGGAGGTGGGGTCGTCTGCGTTATTGATTGCCCGGAAGACTATCGAATCCCAATCGAAGGTGTTGTCCGACGATATCTCCCATATGCTTGCTCCGGCGTTGTCATAATCTACGTCAGAAAAATCCGATGCGCCAAAGGAGGGCATCATGGATATATCAATGGCCCCTTTTCTGGGCGAGCTGTTTGTCGGTTTGCCGGGCCTGGTGTTGGACTGCCCGGTCAGTGAAACCTCTCCCCGGAGTCCTGCCGTTGCGACTGAAAGAGTCCCTGTATGGACTGTTTTATCTGAAGCTCCCGTGTAGACAACGCTCACCGATTGAGTTGCTGAAGGCGCCAGCGAAGATAGGGTTACCGTATTTACATAGTTGCCCTGATTGAGGATGGTAAACCGGTCTCCTGCAACCGCGGCTGTTATATTGGTAAGTGTGTTCTCTGACGTGTTTTTTATGTTGACGGGACAGCGGACTTCAACGGTAGTCTCATTAGCGACGGCGGAACAGCCTCCCGTAAAAAAGGCGGCCGTTTTGTCCGGAAGGATTACATTCCCGAAGTTGAGACTTGCCGGAGTAACTGCAAGGTCGCTCTGAGTGGCACGTCCAATGATCGAAATGTTTGTTGTCTGATTCATCGTTGCATCTGTATTGCCCGTGTTTGAAGGGATGACGAGGTTCGCTGACTTTATCCCTGCCGTTTTGGGGCTGAACTGGACGGTAATCTGACAGGTGGTCTTTGCGGGCAGGGAGAGACCGGAGCAGGTATCTGCTGTTATGGTAAAATTTGTCGGATCACTCACGGTAATTGTGCCGACAGAAAAGTCTACCGACCCATCGCTGGTGAGGGTGAGGGTCTTTGTCTCGTAGCTTCCTGTGTCTGTAATTGCCTTGTCTGCAAAAGCAATGGCCGTATCCGATACGGTCCCATGGGCACCGGAGAAGACGATGGCCAGTGTGGCGGTTACGTTCCATTCATCGGCAGGCATACTGATGTCGGTTATGCTGATGCCGCTTTGGGTTCCATTATAGAGTTTGCTGTTCGGATTGGAAGTATCCGTGAAGGATGTGTTGGTGGTGCTGCCGGGATAGGGGTCGCCTTCATCGCCGTAGTTCCAGTCACCCGTTTTCTTTTCCATGTGCCATTTCCCGTCTGCCTGCTGAAGGGCAACACCAAAGTGCCGGGTACTGCAGGGGATTCCATTGTTGCAGGCATAATTGTTGACCGTATTCTGATCGGCTTCCCACGTGTTATTAATGAGGTTGCCGTCGATATGCCAAACGAGCAGTCCCCGACCGGGAATGCCGTAATCGAATCCTTTCCATTGCCTGTTCTCGACAAGGAAGTACTCTCCCGAATTCTTTGTTCCGGTAAGAAATTGGTACACCTTCGGGGTGTCTTCGACAGGTGGTATCGATTCGTTAATGAGAGGCGAGGTTACCTTGACGGGTGTTACCCACCCGAGATAGAACTTGCTCCAGGCATCAAAATGGGCCGGCGAATCGCCCTCTCTGCCCTCTTTTGACCGGCGGTTGCTTTCACCATTCCCCATCACCGTCCATACCCCTGCACCGACAGATTTTTCAGTAGTGTCATACAGATCGGGCAGTCCCAGGGCATGTCCGTATTCATGGGCAAAAGTCCCTATTGTTGCAATCTTTCCGTCGGCCTCCTGCTCTGTCTGGACGGTGTATTTTTTGACGATTATTTTCCCTCCCTTCGGGCAGGGCGTCTTTGTTACGTATTCAGGTTTTATTTCGCTCTGCCTCGGCCAGATATCGTCGGCGACTTTTGTGGAACTCTGGGGCTTGCCCTGAAAGACAAAGGCTACTGTATCGACATAACAATCCCCGTCCTGGTCATAGGGCGCAAAATTAAAATCCTTGCTGTCCAGTACCTTTATAGCGGCAAGGGGCGCTTCAGGCAGCTTCACATCGTTGTGGAACGGGTCATCAGGATCGTCGGCGCCGTAATAGTTATGGGTATTGGGCGCTGTCCACCAGTCCTGGATACCGCCGGGGCCGGAGGTAACGGTCAGTTTTCCGTAGGAAACCTCGCTGAAGTAATCTGCCAGGCTTCTGCTGCCCTTTTTGAAGTAAACATCTTCGTAATCCTCTTTCTTGAACAGGGGAGTTGTATCAGTAAAATTGACGAGGAGGACAAGGATATAGTTTGTGCCGGTTCTGGGGGTCATGGGCTCTATGGATAATGGACTGACCATAGAGAGGGGTGCCCTGCCGTAATCCACGCGAACCTTTTTTAATCTCAAAAGGGCATCACCGGTGAGTCTCAGGTGCTTTTCCATGCCTTCTGGAGGACTTGTCTTTCCCACAACAAAAGGAGAGACAACAAGATTTCCGCCCGAGTCATTGACTGCATAGGCCCAGCTCTGAAGGAGTTTATCAAAGGCGATAGTGTAGCCATCCTCCGTTTCCCACCCGTGGTAAAATTCATCCCCCCATTGCCGTGCCTGAAAGGCGAAGCCATCGGGCTGGTCCAGGGTATGGAGGATGCGGGAGGCAGGGTTTGCTGAAATATCAGGGACATTAACGAGAAAGAGAAGCTGGAGGATAATAAAAAACAGCACACAATTGGATGTGATGTTTTTTGATTTAAGGCTAATCATTTGCGCTCACTGTAAAAACTCTTCTTGTGTTAACCATACCATGGAAATATACGACCCGTGCTATATCTTGCTACTATCAGTATGTCATCATAATGATTGCTTGTCAATGATGCCCGTCACGAATTGGCAACGGTTATTGAGGCAGGCATTTCGTCTTGATAAGACCTTTACAAACACCATAAAATCATACATAATAAAGTTTATACAATACAGAGCGATTGAGTGATTGCAGTGAACGGAATAAACGCAAGCATGCTGAATAAAAACCCCGTGCAACAACTGTCAATACAATTATGAAAAAATATTGAGGAGAAAAATATGAAAAAATTATTGCTCATGGTGGTTTTGCTGGCATTGATGATCCTGCCGCAGGAGGTTTTTGCCGCAACGTATTCTATTGTCTGCAGTGTCAAGGACACTGCCAATAATCCGATCCACAACGCGACAATAGTTGTAGCACAGGACGTAAGTACGAACATCGTCGCTACGGTATTTACAAACCCCGCAGGCAGTGTCACAATAGATGTATCCTCGTCGGGAGATTACTACCTCAGAGTATCGAAAGCAAATTATAGTGTGGAATCACCACTCCCCGGAGTTCCAATAACCCTTGGCGGCGCAAGCACCACGGCCTCAGTCGATTTTACCATGGGATACGCCTTCCCTCTTTTTCCGGGATGGAATTTTGTATCGTTCCCGAAACAACCCTATAATTCAAATATAAACGCCTTATTCAAGGATACTTCACCGAATATCTCCATAGTCTGGGGCTTTGACGGTCAGGCTCAGGGCTGGCTCAAATTTAAACCATCCGGAACAAACAATACACTCGCTGCCATTGAGGCAGGCAAAGGATACTGGATTCATGTGAATACACCACAAACTGGCACACAGATATATGTCTCAGGAAAAAATGCATTGCCTGTATATGTCGCATTATCAGCAAATGATGTATCGCCGAATGTTCAGCTTTATGATAAATGGAATCTCGTCGGCTATTATGGCGCCGACTTTACAGATCCTTCTCTGGTGCTTCAACCCCTCGGCCAAAAATGGTCAATGGCCTGGTACTGGACCAGCGATACCTGGTATGTGAAGAGCAGAGTCATTACGAATCTTCCCCTCCCCGGATTGACAAATATGATAACGGGAAAGGCCTACTGGGTGAGGGTTAATCAGGGTGGTACACAGGAGTGGTCACAAAGTGTTCCTTCTCAGCCCATGGCCATTATTCACGGCCCCCGTCTGGGACTCATCACCAATTCGGAAGCAACCATCTCGTGGGATACCAATAACGCCGGAACAGGTGAACTAAAATACGGGACAGATTCCACGTATCCTTACACGGCATCTGTGATCTCTTCCGGGACAAATTACCGGGCCGCTCTTACAGGCCTCGCACCTGAAACGACCTACCGGTATCAGGTGACAACAGGGGGTGCCACTTCGGAAGGCACCTTCACCACAGGTCCCGCAACCATGAACAACCCGTACAAGTTCATCTATATGGCAGATACGCGGGGACCTTCAGATCAACAGGACCTCCAGGGTCTTTCACAGCCGTTTAGCAATATCATTGCCGACGCAGTAAAAAGGGTAAAAGATGCAAGCCCGGGATATATCGGCTTTGCGATAAACGGAGGTGATTTATTTTACGGGTACACGGCCGACATTAATCAGATGAGGGCACTCTATTCGGTATATAAAGGGACAACAGACCCGCTGGCAAAGCTTATCCCCTATCTTGCCAGTCCCGGCGGCCATGAAATGTCTCCCTGCAACAGCTACAGCTATGACGGCTTTAACCCCTTAAGTCTCTGGAATGAACAGATTGCCCAGCCTTCGGAATTGCCGGGGTACGAGGGTACCGTATTTTCCTTTGACTGGGGAAATACCCACTTCGCCTTCCTCAATTCAAATCAGTTTGAGATTAACAAGGGTAATTGTTCAGGTGCTACAAACTATATCAGCGATGCCCAGATCGCCTGGCTTGACAATGACCTTGATCAGGCACAGAAGCGGGGAGTCCGTCATATCTTCGTAACAAGCCACTCTAACGCCTACCATTTAAACAGCTCGCCGCTGCAGTACTTGGGGAGCGTTAATGAATCCCAGCGTAACAAGTTCTGGCAGACACTTGAAAAATATAACATAACGGCCTACCTCACCGGCCACGAACACCTGTTCAACGACCAGTTTGCCCAGGGTTGGGATGGGAAAGCCGATGGGAATCCAAGTAATAAGGTCGTCCAGTGGCTAAATGGCAATTCAGGGGCCCCGCTGGATACTTCGACCGCAATTTTTCAGTACACGGTCTGGTCGGTCAACGGCAATACAGTGACGGCAGAATTAATCGACCAATTTGGGAACGTCGGTTATACAAGAACATTCCAGAGTCGCCAGCCAACGACGCCATAAAGCAGCGTAAAGGCATAAGAAAACCTTTGAGGAGGGAAAATGAAGAAACTAATCATAATGGCAGGAATTTTAGGGGTTTTTCTATGTGCCTTTGTGGCAAACCTTTCTGCCCTTGAACTCTCAGCCGATCTTGTCATAAAAGATGGAAACCGCACCGAGGAAGGCTCTCTGGCTGTCAAGGGAGAGAAATACAGGATACAATCGAAAAGTAAGGGCGGTGAGTATTCTATACTTCGGGGTGACAAAAAGATAAGCTGGACGATTGTGCCCGCTGAAAAAGCCTATATAGAAATGCCCTTCGATCCTGCAAAACAGAAGGTCATTTCGGAAAAACTCGATGGCGAGGTGTCCCGGAAACTGGTGGGTACCGAGACAATAAGCGGATTTTCCGCAAAAAAATATGAAGTAATCGTAATGGACCAGGGCATAGAACAGAAGATGTACCAGTGGGTCGTTACGGAAATAGCATTTCCCATACGCTTTTCAACGCTTGACGGGAAGGCGACCATGGAATACCTAAACATTAAACGTTCGGTAGATGACAACGTTTTTGAATTACCAAAGGGTTATGAGAAAATTTCTGTTCCACTTCCCCCCGGCTTTCCCGGTATCCCGGACGATGACGTACCGGCCCCGAAAAAGAAATGATGATTGCCAAGAAAAGTGTGTGTTTCCCTTTTCAGGGTGTCCCATGATTTCACCCTCTCGGATGGAATTTTTTATGAACCTCTTTCAGCCGTTTCTTGTCCACATGCGTGTATATCTGTGTTGTTGAGATGTCTTCGTGTCCGAGGAGGATCTGTACTGACCGCAGATCCGCTCCGCCTTCGAGGATGTGTGTTGCAAAGGTATGCCTTATGGTGTGGGGAGAAACATGGAACTTATCAATCATGGAGCTGTACTTTTTGATGAGTTTCCATATGGCCTGCCTCGTGAGCTTGCCGCCTGTTTTACCGGGGAATAAAAAGATTCCTTTCGGTTTTTCTTTCTCGAGATACCCCATGATTGCCAGTCTCGAATATTCTCCGATGGGTACAACCCTTTCCTTTGACCTCTTGCCTGATGCAATAAGAAAACCACCCTCTAAATTTACATCACTCTTTTTGAGCTGAACAAGCTCCGAAACCCTTAATCCTGTTGCATAGAGCAGTTCAAGTATAGTTTTGTCCCTCAGGGAGGTTTTTGAACCTTCAGGCTGCTGAATAAGCGCCACCATTTCCTGTTCACTCAAAACATCAGGTATGGGTGGTTGATATTTGGGAATTTCGATTTCTTCGATGGGGCTGTGGGTTATTTTTCCATCAGCAATGAGAAAGCTGAAGAAACTCCTGATGGCTGAGAACGCCCTCACAATGCTCCGCGATTTCTTACCGGCTTCTTTTAAATGTGCCATATATCTTTCAGCGTTTTCCCGCTGGAACATATCAAGAGAACTATCTTCAAGAAATTTTATTAAGCGGAGAATATCCCTGTTGTATGCTTCTATTGTGTGTGGTGATGCACCGCGCTCGGCGGTCAGATAGCTTATGAAATTATCGAGATAGTTATATAAGCTCATTTAGCTGATAGTTCGTTCCAATTCGCCGGCACCTGCTCTTCTTCCTCACTCAACTACCTTAACGACTCAACTCTCTTTTACCGTTTCATGGTTTATCCCTGTTGACCCGAATCCCCCTTTTCCCCTCTCTGTCTCGGGCAGGGCCTCCACGGCATCCCATGTGCACCTTACAATATTCTTAAATACCATCTGGGCAATTCGATCACCGTTTTTTACAATAAACTGCTCATTTCCGAGATTTATGAGGATTACCTTAACCTCGCCCCTGTAATCACTGTCAATCGTCCCTGGCGTATTGAGGACTGTCACGCCATGCTTGAATGCAAGACCGCTCCTTGGTCTTATCTCCGCCTCAAACCCATCAGGTATGCCAATATAAATGCCTGTAGGAATCAGCGCTCTATCGCGGGGGTTCAATACGGCGGGTTCATCAAGAAAAGCAACAAGATCCATGCCGGCCGATGCAATGGTCTCATATGCAGGAAGTTGTGCCCCTTCCTTCTTTGAAATTAAAACCTTTAGTCTTTCCATATTTTTGAGACGTGTTTTTTGTCTGTTTTGCCGAGAATCGTAAGCGGGATATCACCGGGGTTTTTAAAAATTTCATTACCTATTTCATCAACATCGGATTTCTTTATATTATCAATTTCGTGCAATGTTTCTTTCAGGGCTATGTAACCTCCAAAGTAAATCTCATTCTTTGCAAGCCTGCCCATTCTGGCCTCTGAACTTTCTAATGATATGAATAAATTTCCCTTAATATGCTCCTTTGAGAAGGCGATCTCGGCATCACTTATACCATGATCCCGTATCCTTACGATCTCTGCTTTGACGAGCCCAAGGACTTCTCCGATAAATTCCTCAGAGGTGGAAGTGGAGATCCCGAAGGTACCCGTGTCGTGGTAGCAATTCACATAGGAATATATATTATATACAAGGCCCCTGTTTTCCCTTATTTCCTGAAAAAGGTGTGAACTCATACTCCCGCCGATAATGGCGTTGAGCGCGTAGAGGCAATACCTTTTGCTATCCATCTGGCTCGCACCGTCCGTGCCAAGACAAAGATAGGTATTTTCAAGGTCCCTTTCGAAGACATCCAGACTCTTATGGGGAACAGGCTTATCTAAGAGCTGTCTCTGTGTGCCCGGAGCTTTTAAATCATGGAATAAGCTGTCAATCTTATTAGCGAAAGCATCATGATCAATCCTGCCCGTTGCAGTGATAATCAGACAGTCTGGAGAATAATGGGAATAAAAATGCCCTAAAAGTCTTTCTTTTGTAAATTGCTCAATGTTTTCTTCTGTCCCGAGAATTGTCATACCCAATGAGTGATCTTTATAATACGACGCATTGAACATATCGTAAATATATTCCTCCGGATTATCCTCTACCATCTTGATTTCCTGGGCAATCACATCTTTTTCTTTTTCTATATCTTCTTCGTTGAAAAGCGAGTGTTTATACATATCGGAGAGGACATCAAGGGCAAGATCCATGTCTTTTCTGAGTACCCTTGCATAAAGGCAGGTATATTCCTTTCCGGTAAAGGCGTTTATAGAGCCGCCAACGGCATCAATCTCCTTTGCAATATCAAATGCGGTTCTCTTCCTGGTTCCCTTGAAGAGCATATGCTCTATAAAATGTGATATGCCGTTATTTGAAAGGTTTTCATATCTGCCGCCTGTTTTCCACCACAAGCCCATTGACGCGGTTGAAAAGTACGAAATAGATTCTGTTACAACGGTAATTCCATTATCGAGAATAGTCTTTTTATACATTAATAGTTATTATCCTTTTAAGGCAGCTTGAACTATCAAAGGGGCTTGCGCCTGTCCCCGCATGGGGTCGCCCCTCCATTCTTAAATGATGATTGTGTTTATGTTTCCTGTCCTTTTTGCTCCATAAGTACCGCCTTTCGCGATAGCTTAATTCTTCCGTTCTGTTCGATATCGATTACTTTTACCATAAACTCATCGCCTTCTTTTGCGACATCTGAAGTCTTCTTTATATAACCGTCCGAAAGCTGACTTATGTGGACAAAACCGTCAGCTCCAGGCAGTATCTCCACAATAACACCGGCATCGAGTACCTTTTTTACCTTACCAAGGTAGATTGCTCCCAGTTCAGCTTCTTTTGTAAGTTTCTGGATAATCTCGATTGCATTATTAGCAGAGTCTACATCGGGTGAGACAATTCTCACAATGCCCGAGTCTTCAATGTCTATCTTGACACCGGTCTGTTCAATAATGCTCCTTATAATCTTACCGCCGGGCCCTATGACGTCGCGTATCTTTTCGGGCCTTATTTTTATCGTGTACATCCTCGGCGCATAAGGTGATAAGGTATCTCTCGGCGCGCTCAGGGTTTCAGTCATAATGCTGAGAATCTTTTCTATTCCCTGCTGCCCCTGAATGACTGCCTTTGACATAGTCTCTTTTGTTATGCCCTTAATCTTTATATCCATCTGAATTGCAGTAATGCCGCTTTTTGAGCCGGCAATCTTGAAATCCATGTCGCCCAGATGGTCTTCGTCGCCAAGTATATCTGACAGAACGATTTCCGTGTCATTCTCTTTTACAAGACCCATGGCAATGCCTGCCACCGGCTCCTTGATTGGTACCCCCGCATCCATGAGAGAAAGGCAACCACCGCATACCGTAGCCATTGATGAAGATCCGTTTGATTCAAGTATCTCAGATACTATCCGTATTGTGTAAGGAAAATCATCTTTAGGGGGGAGAATAGGGGTGAGAGCCCTTTCGGCAAGATTGCCATGACCAATTTCTCTTCTTGATGGTCCACGAAGCATTTTTGCTTCACCAGTCGAAAAAGGAAGGAAATTATAGTGAAGCATGAATGATTTCGAAGATTCCCCTCCCTGTAAAGGTTCGATCCTCTGTTCATCTTCCGAAGTGCCGAAGGTTGTTACGGCAAGTGCCTGTGTTTCACCCCTCGTAAAGAGGGCTGAACCGTGTGTTCTTGGGAGTATACCCACGTTGCACGTAATTTTGCGTATCTCGTCAGGCGCCCTCCCGTCTATCCTTTTCCCTGTTGTGATTAATTGCTGTCTTGAAAGGTCTTTTGTAATGCCTTCAAAGGCTTCAAGCAAAAGGGAGCCCTCGATATGCGCATAATCCGCAGCGAGTTTTGCGAAGATCTCGTTCTCCCTATCGTTTCTCGTTCTTTTAGCAGGTATGGCAAAGGCTTCGAGAAGATCTTTTTCAATTTTCCCTTTCAATTCTTCTTTTAATCCGTCAAGGTTTTCCTCAACCTTTACTAGCCATTTTTCTTTCCCCTGTTTTTCTCTCAGTCGCTCCTGGCATTCAATTAACGGCAAAATACTCTGGTGACCAAAATGGATTGCCTCAATGAGGTCATTTTCGTTTACAAATTTTGTTGCGCCTTCTACCATGAGTATTGCTTCTTTTTTTGCTGCTATGATTATGTCAATATCGCTTCCTTCCATATCTTCAATGGTGGGGTTTACAATAAACGAACCATTTTTTCGCCCTACTTTGATACCTGCGAGGGGTCCATCAAAGGGTATCTGTGATATCGTAAGGGCACATGAAGTTCCCAGCATGCCGAGTAACGAAGGGTCGTTTTCCTGGTCAGCCGAATACACTGTTGCAATAACTTGCGTTTCATGCCTGAAATTTTTCGGGAATAACGGCCGAATTGACCTGTCTATGAGGCGGGACATAAGCACTTCCCTGTCCGATGGCCTGCCTTCCCTTTTGAAGAATCCGCCAGGAAATTTTCCCGCTGCATAAAACATTTCCTGGTAGTTCACTGTGAGGGGCAGAAAGTCTCTGTCAGATTCTTTCTTATCAGACACAACCGTGACGAGAACCACGGTTTCACCGTATTGCACCAGCACACTGCCATCCGCCTGCCTTGCAAGACCGCCCGTGCTTATTGTCAGTGGTCTCCCTGCGTAATCAATCGTAATGCTTTCTTCCATAAGTGTTTTCCTTTAATTTAGTTAAATTTATTTTCTTAATCCAAGCCTTTCAATAACCTTTTTATATCTGTCAACATTTTTTGTCTTTAAGTAATTGAGCAGCCTTCTCCTGGTGCCGACAATAATAAGCAGTCCTCTTCTCGAATTGTGATCATTAGAGAACTTTTTGAAATGTTCAGTAAGCGATTTTATCCTTTCAGTAAGGAGTGCGATCTGAACCTCAGGAGAACCAGTATCCTTTTCATGGACCCTGAATCCTTCAACAATCGTTTTTTTCTCAGTACTGCGTAAAGACATGTAAATCCTCCTTAATTTTTGATCAATCTTTTTATTTTAATTGTTTTTGAAGCCGTATCAACCATGCCGATCCCGATCAGTTTACCTTTTTTATTCAACATTTTTGCAAATTGCCCATTCTTCCATTCCTTCGCATTGTTGAGCAGGGGCACCGGCATTCCGTTTTTCAAAAATCTTTCCAGTGCTTCCTCCACAAAAACTTCCTTGAAAGATTGTAAAACATTTTCTAAGGATATTAAACAGTTTAATAAATCTTCTTTATTTTTAATATTTTCTATGTCGACACCCATCTGGTCATTAAACTCCCCCTGAAGGGTTCTCTTCAGGGAATAGAGGGTAGCGCCGCACCCCAGTTCGTTCCCGAAATCATTAGCAAGTGATCGTATATAGGTGCCTTTGGAGCACGTAACATGGATATCCACATAGGGATGTGAGTAATCAAGCAGTTCTATGC
>CAYMTB010000091.1:0-12681 GCA_964393225.1 uncultured Syntrophorhabdaceae bacterium | reverse complement strand
TTTATCACCTTATCCGGCAGCTGAGTCGTCGTCACCAGGTCCACCTCTTGAGCTTTCGCGAGGAAGTCGGCGCCGGGGATCCCAAGGGACTTGAGCCGTTCTGCAGAACGATTACCCTCATTCCTCGTCGCGTCGGCAGCAAACGTTCGCAGCAAATGGCGTCTCTTCTGTCGCCGCGTTCATTTCAGTGGGGGTTTAATTACAGCCGGTCCATGCAGGATGCCCTCGACCGGATAGTGAAGGAACAGAGCGTCGATTTGATTCTCGTGGAATTTTCCCAGATGGCGGGGTTCCGTTTCCCCGCCGGCGTGCCCGTGGTGCTGGATGAGCATAATGTTGAATTCGATCTCCTTGAGCGTATGGCCGCCCGGGAAGGCGGGTTCTTTCGCAGATTCTTCAATCGCATCGAGGCGGCCAAATTCCGCCGCGAAGAGCTCTCTGCCGTCAGGAACGCGAAGCTTACACTGGTGACTTCGGACCGTGACGGAGAGCTTTTGACCTCCCTCAACCCCGGGCTTAACACGGCGATTATTACCAACGGAGTGGATTGTGATCACTTTACCAGCCCGAACAGCCCGCGTAAGGCTGAAAGCGCAGTTTTTGTCGGCGCCACCCATTACTTTCCCAACGAGGACGGGGTTTTGTTTTTTCTGCGCGAGATCCATGAAATAATCAGGAAAACATGGCCGGCTTTCAAATTTACTGTCGTAGGTGGAAACCCTCCGCCCTCGATCACCCGCTATCGCTCGGACGACATCGAGATCACCGGGTACGTGGAAGACGTTCGGCCTTACATGTGGGGCGCTTCTCTGTTCGTCGTACCGCTTCGTATGGGAGGCGGCACACGGTTCAAGATCGTGGAGGCAATGGCTGCCGGCGTGCCTGTGGTTTCCACGCGGCTCGGCGCCGAAGGTATCCCGGTGGTAGATGGGCAGGAATTGCTCCTGGCGGATGAACCAGAGACATTCGCCGAGGCGGTGGGTAAGGTCTTTTCCAATCCCGGGCTGGCGGAGTCGCTCAGTAGTGCCGGTTTGTCTTTTGTCCGTCGCCATTTTGACTGGTCCGTGATAGGTGAACAGTTGAATAGCGCATTAGAGGCAGTAGTGAAAAAATGATGAAGAATAGAATTCTCCCCATGCTGCACATCCTCCGTTCCGGCCAAAGCCGCTATTCCCTGGTAGCTTATCTATTCGGCGCCCTCTTGCCCGGTGGAAAAGGCGGCACGGGTCCCATCGCGTGGGTTCGCGGGTGGCCGATGCCGGATGTACGGCGAGGTTCGGGTACGATAGATATCGGCCATGTCGGCTTGTATCCGGGAGTCAGGCTTCACTGCAGCGGCTCAGGTCACATTGCTATCGGCGATGGGAGTTTCCTGAACCGGCATGCACGGATTTTTGCAGGAAAACAGGTGCTTCTCCGCCGGAACTGCATGGTATCATGGCAGACCATCATCACAGACTTTACCGGGTTGGAACCCGGGGGAACATTTGCTCCGGTGCTGCTTGAAGACGAGGTATGGATCGGCAGCCGTGCGATAATTCTTGGCGGCACCCGGCTGGGCCGCGGCTGTGTTGTCGCCGCAGGCAGCATCGTGCAGGGTGATTTTCCGGCCGGTGCCGTGATTGCCGGCAAACCGGCCGAGGTGATATCGTGAATAAGGAACATATCTTCCCGCTTCTGCCGGATAGCATGCAGAAACCTTCCCGCTGGACAAGCCTTCTCCGATTCAAAGGCGCCCGCGCAGGCGTGGATCTGTCGGCAGTCACGCTTGGCGCAGGGCGTCCGTTGCCGCTGATCCACAACGAAGCTGGTACGATGAAACTCGGCCGCATCTTCCTCGCCGCGGGAACCAGGATATGGTCACACAAAGGCGGCGTACTTGCAATTGACGACGGCACCGTACTTGACGGGTGTGTGGAGGTGATCGCCTGGGCATGCGTAACCATCGGGAAAAGGTGTTATCTGGGCTGGGATGCACTGGTGATGGATACCGACCTGCACCGGATCGGGGCTAACCCGATGGTAAACAGGCCGGTGGCCATAGGAAACGATGTATATATCGGCTGCCGCACCATGATCCTCAAGGGCGTGGCCATCGGAGACGGGGCGCTTATTCACCCCGGAAGCATCATTACCCGCGATGTCCCGGCAGGCGCTGAAGTTCGGCCTCCGCAAGCGGCAATCAAGGGGGTACCGACCGGGTAAGCGGTAGTATACATTGCGAAAAAGAATAATCTTGTGATATGATGAACCCTGGAGTCAAAATGAAAGTCGGACTTATCCGCGGAGCTTACCTGTCGCAGTTTGAGATGCAGACATATGAGCATCTCCTGGACCGGGTTGATCTCGAGGCTTACCGCATACGCATCAACCGTTTCCCCACCGAAATCATCAGGGTGCCGATCAAGCAGCTCAGGTGCGTGGATGATCCTTTCGCCATGGTCAGCGCAAAACTCGGTTTCTATTTTGATCTCTTCCTCCAGGCAACTAACGGCATGGATTATTACCACTTTGGCTTGGATAAGGCCCTGGCCCACAGGGACATTGCACACACCATGGAGACGTTCAACGCTTTCTCGTTTCAGGCGCTTCGCGCCAAGCGGCGCTACGGAATCAAACTTGTTGTTACCGTTTGGGAAAATAGACCCTATGCAGCCGAACGGTTTGCAGCGAAACGGCGGATGAAATATGAGGTGATAAACGGCGCAGACCTTTTTCTGGCCATGACGCCACGCGCCGGAAGATGCTTGGAACTTGAAGGAGCAGACCCCGGGAAAATCCGGGTACTGCCGCCGGGCATCAATACTGAACGTTTCAAGCCTCGCCCGAAGCCGGAGAATTGGCAAAAAAAGCTCAAACTCCACCCTGATGATTTTGTATTTCTCTCCGTAGCCGCGCTGCGTTGGGAAAAGGGCGTCCTTGACATTCTGCATGCGTTCAAGAAGCTGACGCTGGAAGCTCCCGGTCAACGGCTCAAGCTCATTTTTTCCGGCTCCGGTCCAGAGGAAAAGCCATTACGCGAACTTGCGGAACGCATCGCTTTAGGTGACAGCGTGCTATTCGCGCGCTTCCCTTACGAAGAGATGCATATGATATACAATCTCGCCGATGTTTTTATGCTGGCTTCAACCGCACGTCCAGGCTGGCTGGAGCAATTCGGTTATGTGCTGGCGGAGGCACTCGCTTCCGGTACGCCGATTATTACCACGATACATGGCTCTATCCCTGAAGTTGTCGGTGAGGCGGCCCTGCTTGCACCGCCGTCGGATTTTCTCGGGCTGGCCGCTGCCATGAGGAAACTGCTCGAAGATCCACTGGAACGGGAGCGGCTTTCCCGAACCGGGCGGGCTCGCGCCGAAGCGGAGTACGATAGCCGCAAACAGGCCAACCGCTTGCTCGCAGCCTACGAGAGCTTGATGAAATGAATGCTGTCGCCGAAAAACGTTTTGTGCTGGTAACGGCCGATGTCGAGGCCGTGTTAAACCGCCTGAGGAACGAAATGGAATCGCCTCGCCAGGATTTTCTCGAACTTGCGCGGGCTCTCAATGCAGAGGTTCTCTCCTTTTCCGATGTGTCGCGAGGTTCGTGGTTCACGCGCATGTTGCAGAAATGGGCCGGTACCGCTGTTGCACTGGCATGGCTGGGCTTTTGCCGACGCGGCACGTTTTACTTTGTCACAGCGGAAAATACGGCTCTTCCTCTGGCCCTGCTGCTGAAATTCAGGAAAGGTGTGACACTGGTGTTCATTGGACACCGCCTCACCACCTCCCTAAAGAGCCGGATGATAAAGATCTTCCGGCTCTTCGACGAGATCAGCGCGATTCTCTGTTACAGCCGTCAGCAAGTGCAGTTTGCAGGTAATCTTGGTTTTCCGGCCGAAAAGCTGCGGCATATTGCCTTTCAGGTGGATGAGAGATTTTATTCGCCTCTGGAACAATTTTATCCGGGCAATGGTGTCGTGAGTGTTGGCCGTGAACTGCGCGACTACCCTACGCTCTTTCAAGCAATGGAGAGGACAGGAATCCCGGTGACGGTCGTAGCCTCCAGTCCCTGGTCAAAACGGGAGGATCAGACCCGGCAGGGGGAAATCCCCGGGAACGTGGTGCTGCGCAAAGGGCTGAGCAGTATCGAACTGCGTGAACTTTACCGCAATGCCGCAGTGGTTGTGGTGCCGTTAATGAATGTTGACTGGCCTGCAGGTGTTACCTCACTCTTCGAGGCACAGGCATGCGGCAGACCGGTGGTGGTCTCGGCATCCGAGGGCATTATGGATTCGCTGGATCCGGGCGCAGCGGTCACGATTCCGTGCGGTGACGCCAAATCCCTTCGTGAAGCAGTCATACGTCTGATCAATGCGCCCTCTGAGGCTATAGCCGTTGCCGTGGAGGGACTCGAATCGGTGCGGAGCAAGCGCACCCTCGATCAGTTCGTGGCCCGCATCACTGAAATCTGTCGCGCCGCGGAAGCGAAAGGGAAAAGATGAGTATTATCTATAAAATAGACGACGCCAGACACGTGCTGCTCGGTATGTGGCACCTGCGACGCTGTACGCATCTGGGTCGACTGCCCCGTGTTTATGGTCGGCCGAGGATTACCAACCTTGGCGAAATCGTCATCGGTGACAAGTTCCGTTTCTTCAGCAATACAGTAACCTCCGAGATGGTAGCGTACCAGGAAGGCAGGATCGAGATCGGCAACAATGTTTTTATCAACTATGGGGCAAGCTTCTCGGCACATAAACTCGTGCGCATTGGTGATGACTGTCAGATCGGCTCCTATGTTTGCCTTATGGACAACGACTATCATCGCGTTGAAGACCGCAGTCAACTCAGTGAATCAATCCCGATTATCCTTGAGAAAAACGTCTGGCTGGGAGTACGGGTGATCGTACTGAAGGGTGTGACCATCGGCGAGAACTCTGTCATTGGCTCCGGGAGTGTGGTGACGAAAAGCGTTCCGGCCAACTGCGTCGCCGCCGGCATGCCGGCCAAAGTAATACGCACCTTTACTGTTCAGAATAGTAAGCTCAAGAGAGAGGAAAGTCTGTCATGACAATACTTTTTACCCTGGTGTCCCTGTTGTTCATCGGCATCAGCCTGTACCTTACGGCATTGACCGTAGCTGCTTTTCTGTTCAAAAAAAGGACGGACGAAAATGCTTTGCCGCTCAAGCTTGCAGTTGTCATCCCTGCTCACAATGAGGCGCTGCAGATCAGAGCTACAATTGAAGCCGTTACCCGATCCGGGTATCCGGAAAATTGCTATCAGGTCATCGTGATTGCCGACAATTGTGAAGATGAAACGGCTTCCGTGGCGGAAGATGCCGGAGCTCAGGCCCTGGTCAGGTCCGACGCGATCCGTCGCGGCAAAGGCCAGGCCCTCGACTGGTTTTTAAGGGAACGACATGATGCCTATGAATCATGCGATGGCATCGTGATCATTGATGCAGACACACTGGTCGACGAAAACTTCCTGCGAGAGGTTTCGGCCTCCCTTTCCCGCCAGGAAGTCCATGTGGTTCAGGGTTATTACGGCGTTTCCAATGCAACGGAAAATTGGCGAACCGCGCTCATGTCGGCGGCGCTTGCCGTTTTCCACCACGTACGCCCGGCGGGGAGAAACCGCCTCGGCGGCTCCGCGGGTCTCAAGGGAAACGGCATGGCCTTTCGCACCTCCGTCCTGGAAAAATACGGGTGGCCCGCCTATTCCATTGTGGAAGATCTGGAGTTTGGCGCACGAATGCTGCTCGACGGGACATGTGTGCACTACAACCCGGATGCCATCATCTGGGCTGAGATGGCGGTCACCCGGAAACAGGCTGAGACACAGCGCCGGCGTTGGGAAGGAGGGCGGTATGAGATTTTCGGCAAATATGCCCCTGCTCTACTTAAAATGTGGATAAAACAACGGCGATTTTGCTATTTTGACGGGTTCATGGACCTGCTTATCCCTCCGCTGTCCGCATTGGTTCTGGCACTTTTCATTCTGCTGTTCACAGCTCTGTGGTTATTTCCATCCATGGCCTTGCCCTTAGGATTTGCACTCATGGGGATAGGATTCTATGTCGTGAGCGGATTGGTGCTGCGGAAAGCACCACTTGCTGTCTGGCTCTATCTGATCGCAGCACCCTTCTTTATCGTCTGGAAGATACCGCTCTACCTGAAGATTTTAAAAGGCGGAACTGGCGGAGAGTGGGTCAGAACTAAAAGGAAATCGGAAATGCAGGAAAAGTGATCCCTCTGGGTGGAAAATGCGTATTCTTATTGTAGACGATGAACTGACCATGCGATTGCTCCTGAGCGGGATTCTTACCAGAAAAGGGTATGAGGTTTTTACCGCTCTCGACGGCATAGAGGCAATGGCGATTCTCAAAAAGGAAAAAATCCAGCTCGTGATCAGCGATTGGCTCATGCCCAGGATGGATGGGCTGGAGCTTTGCAGGCAGATCCGGGCCGCCTCTTTCCCGGGGTATGTGTACGTGATCATCCTTACAGGCAAAGACTCTAAGGGTGAACTCATTGCAGCTATGGAGTCCGGTGCTGATGATTACATCGTCAAACCATTTGACAAAGACGAACTGATCGTCCGCATTCGGGCCGGTGAGCGGGTTCTGAATCTCGAAAAAGATTTGGAGGATCGCAATGAAAAACTCAGCAAAGCCTTTTCTATTATCCGCAAAGACCTCGAAGCTGCGGCGATCTTGCAAAAAGTTCTGTTGCCGAAGGCCAACAGAGCCCTATCTGGATTTTTGTTCGACTGGATTTTCCTTCCGTGCAGCTTTGTTGCCGGGGATACCTTTAATTACATGGAACTGGACAGCGATCATATCTGCTTTTTCCTGCTTGATGTCTCTGGCCATGGGGTCCAGGCAGCCATGCTATCATTCACGCTGACAAAGACGCTTAGTTCTCTCATCCTCCCGGGAAATCCGGCCGAGATCAGTTGCGGGGTCGGGCCGCAACAGCATCTTTTTTCGCCTGCCGAAACAGTGCACGAGCTAAACCTGAGATTTCAGGCAGATGACGAAACCATGCAATATTTCACCATGATTTACGGAATCATGGATACCAGGGATGGCAGGGTGACCTTGGTGCAGGCAGGCCAGCCTTCTCCGATTCACATGCGAAAAGGACAGGAACCCGTGCTCGTGGGCAACGGCGGATTCGCCGTCGGGCTCAACCCGCATGCTACCTTCGAAGAACTGGAATTTTATCTCAAACCTGGGGAGCGTATCATCCTCTATTCCGACGGAATCACCGAATGCACCAATCAAGACGGAAAGGAATTTTCGACGGAGCGGCTGATGAATCTATTGCAGAAATGGCAGGGCCTCCCGCTTAATGCCCTGATGGAAAAAGTGGAAAAGAGTCTTCGTGAGTGGCGGGGAAGTGATGAACTTGAGGACGACATGAGCCTGTTGGCCATAGAAAGAAGTATAATATAGCGGGCTGGGGGAGCTCTTTATGGGTGGAGGAATGGGTTTGCGCCCCAACCGGCAAATCATTGCTGAACATAAAGGTTATATGCGAATTGACGGCATCGAAGGGTTCGGAACGAAAGTACTTATCCGGATTCCTCGAACCGTCGATTCTAATACTACTACGATAAGGAGAAGAAATCATGGAGATTCTGGATGAAGTCATCGGAAAAGCAACGGTATTGAAGTTGAAGGGTCGGCTCGATTCCCTCTCAGCAGAAAATCTGAAGGATAGAGTCAAAGATTGTGTAAAGAACGGGCAAATCTGCCTGGTGATCGACATGGCTGAGATCGATTTTGTGGACAGTTCGGGATTGGGCAGCTTGGTAGCATGCCTGAGGTCAGTTAAAAAGCTGGGGGGGGATATCCGGATTGCTTCCCTTCAGGACCGTGTGCGGGCCGTTTTTGAACTCATCCGTCTGCATCATATTTTCGAAGTCTTTGATGGTGTCGCAACTGCCACAAAAAGTTTCCAGGACTCGGGGAAGGCTGGGGAAAAATGAGCACAGCACCGGTCGAGCTAACCCTAAAGTTCCTGTCAAATCCGAATTACTTGCATCTGGCGACCGGAGTGTCCCGGCTTGTCTGTGGGAACATAAAGGGGCCGAATCTGCCGGAGAGTTTTGTTGATGAGGTGGAGCTGGCACTGAGTGAGGCTTGCACCAATGCCATTCGGCACACGACTGATGCATCAGCCACGGTGATCGTCAGCTTTCGCGTGTATGAGACACAACTGGTGATCGAGGTCAGTGACCAGGGAGCCGGGTTTGACTTTGAGAAGGTCCCTGAGCCGGAGTTTGACCAACATCCCGAGAGTGGCTATGGACTCTACATTATCCGGAGGATAATGGATGAGGTCGAATATACAAGAGGCTGTGAGATGAATATCCTTACTATGAAAAAGTATTTAAGAGAAAAAAAGGGGGTTTCGTTATGAAAGATGCGCCATTGTCTAAACTGACCGGTGAGACAGCTGCCCTGCAGGCTTCCATCCTTCACCACTTCAGGTATTCCCTCGGCCATGAATGGCAGTCTCAGAACCCGGGAGATATAGCCCTGGCAGTCTCTCTGGCAGTGCGCGACAGGCTTATTGACGGGCTGCTGGAAACCGAGAAACGCTACCGGGAGACTGATGCGA
The DNA here is from genome assembly GCA_964393225.1 of uncultured Syntrophorhabdaceae bacterium. Lineage (GTDB taxonomy): Bacteria > Desulfobacterota > Syntrophorhabdia > Syntrophorhabdales > Syntrophorhabdaceae > MWEV01. Next base: position 4,067 of record CAYMTB010000091.1, on the reverse strand, counting down.
AGAGGCTCTATTATCTCTCCATGGAGTTTCTCATTGGCCGGTCACTCGGCAACAACCTTTACAACCTTGGCCTTTTCAGTAGCTGCAGGGATGCCTTACAAGAACTGGGCTTTGATCTCGAGGAGCTGCGCGAGCATGAATGGGACGCCGCCCTCGGCAATGGCGGCTTAGGGCGCCTCGCCGCCTGCTTCCTTGATTCCCTTGCATCTCTTGACATGCCCGGATTCGGCTACGGCATCAACTATGAGTTTGGCCTTTTCAAACAGGAGATTGACAACGGCTATCAACGGGAGAAACCGGATAGCTGGCTGGCTGAATTGATGCCATGGGAGATCGGGCGGGCCGATGAAGCCTGTATTATTCCCGTTTATGGCCGTATCGAGCATGACCGTGATCGTTTGGGCAACTACAACCCGATGTGGCTCGACTGGAAGGTAATAGTCGGGGTTCCGGTAGATATGCCGATTGTAGGGTATGGCGGCAGGACTGTCAATTATTTACGGCTTTACAGCGCCCGCTCCTCCACTGAGTTTGACATACATATTTTTAATGAGGGGGACTACTTTCGGGCACTCGATCAAAAGATAGAGTCGGAAAAGATTTCTAAAATCCTGTATCCGTCCGATACCCTCGAGATGGGAAGGGAACTGCGGCTTGTTCAGGAATACTTCCTGGTGGCGTGCGCCCTGCGCGACATTGTACGCCGCTATGAGGAAAACCATCGTGGCATGGAAGCTTTTCCGGAAAAGGTTGCAATCCAGCTGAACGATACTCACCCGGCCCTTACGGTGTCTGAGCTGATGCGGATCCTCGTCGATGAACAGGCCCTTTCCTGGGAGCAGGCCTGGAGCATTACCACCCGGACCCTGTCCTATACGAATCACACACTCCTTCCCGAAGCCCTCGAGAAATGGCCGGTCAACCTTCTGGAAGTTGTGCTTCCCCGCCACCTCCAAATCATCTACGAAATCAATCGCCGTTTTCTGCAGCAGGTGGTGGAGGTCTGGCCTGATGATCCGGATCGTCTGCGGCGCATGTCGCTCATCGAAGAAGGTGACAACAAGCAGGTACGCATGGCCCATCTGGCAGTAGTGGGGTCGCATTCCACCAATGGCGTAGCTGCTCTTCATACCGAGCTACTGAAGAAAAACATCATTCCGGACTTCTACGAGCTCTGGCCGGAGCGCTTCAACAACAAAACCAACGGCATAACCCCAAGGCGCTGGCTGCTTAAATGCAACCCTATGCTTGCCGGGCTCATCAGCGACACCATCGGCAAGTCCTGGATCACAGATCTCGGAAAACTGCGGCTGCTCGAACCGTATGCCGCGGATACGGGTTTTCAGGATGCCTTTATGAGGATCAAACAGGTCAACAAAGAACGGATGGCTGCGATCATCCATGAAAAGGTTCGAGTGAAGGTTGATCCTCATTCAATGTTTGACATCCAGGCCAAAAGAATCCATGAATACAAACGCCAGCTCCTGAATGTTTTACATATTATCCACGAATATTTCTGCCTGGTGGAAGATCAAATCGAACCGGAGACGCCCAAGACATACCTTTTTGCTGGAAAAGCGGCGCCTGGTTACTGGGCGGCAAAGCAGATTATCAAGCTGGTTAACAACGTTGGGGCAGTGATCAATAACGATTCCCGCGTCAGAGACCTGATTAAAGTAGTTTTTGTCCCCGACTACAGGGTTTCGCTTGCGGAAAAAATCATTCCCGCGGCTGACCTCAGCGAACAGATTTCCACCGCTGGTAAAGAGGCATCGGGTACCGGAAACATGAAATTTGCTCTCAACGGCGCACTTACCATCGGCACGCTGGACGGCGCCAACATCGAAATCCTGGAAGAGGTGGGCGAACAGAACATTTTTATCTTCGGGCTCCGTGCCGAAGAGATTCAGGCGATGCAAATAGAGAACTCCTGCCATCCCCGGGAACATTATCTGCATTCGCCGGCCATTCAGCGGGTGATGGATGCCCTGCGCAACGATCGCTTCTCAGAGAACGAGCCCGGATTGTTCAAATGGCTGTTTGATAAACTTGTCGAGCAAGAGGACGAATATTTTCATCTGGCGGATTTCCACAGTTATGTGCACGCCCAGGAAAAGGCTTCGCGGGAATATCGGAACCCGGGGAACTGGGCTGAAAAAGCAGTCCTGAATGTAGCAAGGATAGGTAAGTTTTCGAGCGATCGCACCATCATGCAGTATGCCGGGGAGATCTGGGACCTGAAAAGCATCCGGTGAGAAAATAACACAAGTAGGGAGGAAGGTAAGATGCGGTTAGCTTATGAAAAGAGGGGAAGAGTGCTTATAGTGAAACCTTTGGAGAAGCGCATGGATTTATCCATCACCAATGATTTTAAGAAGCAGATGGAGGCCTTCATTAAAGAAGGGCAGGCGTTATTCGTATTGGACCTGAGCGAGGTCGACTTCGTGGATAGCAGCGGTGTTGGAGCAATCATTGCATGTTTGAGGATGCTGGGAGGTAATGGTGATCTGGTAATTGCCGGCGTCTGCGAAAAAGTCATGAACCTCTTCAAACTCACGAGAATGGACCGGGTTTTTCAGATTTTCTCAAGCAGCGATGAAGCTCTTGCCGGATTCCATTCCTAAGGATCTTTCTCGGCAACCGCCCGGAGGAGAACCTCAAGTGCCGTGGCACCATCCCGGGCTTCCGCCGGCCGCATGCCCCAGGATGACAGTAAACCAGAATTCGGAGCCCTTCCCTTCTTCGCTGATATTATGTTAGGTCTTATCGCATGAGACTTAACCGTATTCACCATGCAGCAATCATATGCTCTGACTACCAGCGGTCAAGACAATTCTATGTCGAGGTGCTTGGATTACGCGTAATTGCAGAGAATTACCGTACGGAACGACACTCTTACAAGTTGAACTTAGCGCTTCCCGACGGGTCGCAGATTGAGTTATTCTCATTCCCCGGTTCACCCGAACGGCTTACTCGCCCGGAAGCTTGCGGATTGAGGCATCTGGCATTCGAGGTTGAAAACATTGCCGCCTGGAAAGTAAAGTTGGAGTCGATCGGCATTGCCGTGGAGGAGATCCGCATAGATGAATACACGAATCAACGCTTTGTCTTTTTCCCGGACCCGGACGGTCTTCCCCTTGAACTCTACGAAGCATAGATTTGAAAGGCGGAGTTATTTGTTTATAGATAAGACCGTTGAGCATTCCCAGAAAATACATGGAGAGTTAAACGATGATCTGTTATAATCCTGCCGACCATGACAGTGAAAGCTTACGAGCGAGCGCCGGTACTGCAGAAAAAATGACAGGCAAATTGTGTGCAGTTGTGGGCAGACAGAACAATGATGTATAAATGTTACTACAGTTTTGCTACAGTTTTGGTGTATACTCATAGAAATCCTTGCGCCCGTAGCTCAGTTGGATAGAGCGTTGGCCTCCGGAATCTAAGAGATAGATTTTATAGGGCTCGGAATGGCTGGTTAAATTACTGATATTACATGTTAATCATTATAAATCATCTAAAATGGTTTTATTGAATTACCTTCTTTTTTGACGCTTTTTACTACAGTTTTACTACAGTTTTACTACAGTCACTATTCCCGTAAATACTTGGACTTTTGAAGGCTCTGCAATCTCCCGAATGTCGCTACCAGTTTAGTAACTCGGGAATACGCTCGATATGCCAAATCACAACATGACAAGATAGCCATAAAAACCGCAAATCATCTACCTCTTAACGAAGGGACTCAGATCCTGAAGCACAAATTGAATTAAAAGCTTGGGTGACATGTTTATTCATCTACAACCCCACATGAACGCTGTAAAACAATGAAATTATCTACTGAATTCGAAAAGTTATCGTCACCTTATACCTCGGAATCCAACGAAGAGAGGCTATCCCTGGTCAAAAACATTATCGAAAGTGCAAAAGAGAATAGAGAATTACTGGAAAGAATTGTCGACGAGTGCATGTGTCATCTCTACGACACAAACGGGGTTGATCCAAAGACCGTAAAAAGCGGTTATGGCGGATACAAAAATGAAATAGAAAAGTGGATCATTGCCAGG
>CAYMTB010000090.1:2798-12681 GCA_964393225.1 uncultured Syntrophorhabdaceae bacterium | reverse complement strand
ATACTGTTTGTTTTGGCGGCCGCTCTTTGTACAGGGATACGAAGATTCTATCGGTTAAAGGATGCATCTTCCCGTTAGGATCTGACATGTTTGAGTACCACAGAAACGAAAAGCCCCGATCTATGATCGGGGCTTTGGATTATTTATAATTTCTTTAAATTACTTGTCGATTAGCCGTCTTTTGCCTGGAATTCTACAACATTTGATTTGCTTTTATCCATAAGAACCCTGCCGCTGTAAGTTCCGCCTTCGGCTATTGCGAGCTTTGCGGTCAAGATGTTGCCGGACACGAAACCCTTCGGGGTTATTTCAATAAGTCCTTTAGACTCTAAGTTTCCCTCAACCTTGCCGCCTATTGTAATCCCGTTTGCGGTGATATTGCCCTTTATGCATGCTTTTTCACCTATAATTACATATTCTGCTGTTATGTTTCCTTCTAAAGCGCCATCTACCCTTAATGTGCCTTTTGCATCAACATCACCCCTAAACCCTGAGTTTGAGCCAATGAGTGATTCCAACCTGCTGTTGCTACTCTTTTTGAACATACATACCCTCATCAAGGAATTTCTTTGGATTTACATAGCTGCCATTTTTTAATACGCTGTAATGCAGATGAGCAGTCTGGGCATTACCGGTTGAACCGACATATCCGATGGTCTCGCCCTTTTTTACTCTCTGCCCCACTTTTGCTAAGTTTCTCTTATTATGAGCGTAATATGTTGAAAAACCCATTCCGTGCTCTACAACAATGAGGTTTCCATTATTGCCGCTCCAGCTGGAGAAGCTGACAACCCCATCAGCAGTAGCTTTGATTGGATCTCCGGCATTGGATTTTATGTCAATGCCAAGATGGAATTGTTCTCTTCCTGTATGAGGATGCATTCTCCTGCCGTAGTATGATGTAATGCTCCCCTTGACGGGTGAGCCCAAAGGTGTTGCGCGGTAAACGTCTTTCTGCTGATATAAATATTCTTTAATCTCGCTTACGGTTTCAATCGTCTTTGTTATCTGGTTTTTAAGGCTTTCAAAATCAATTGAATCTGCTGACCCCTCAGATGAAGCATCAAGATTTTCAAGAACATCTTTCCTGGATCTGAGGGAAAACAATTTTTTGAATTCTGTTTCACTATTTTTGAGCCCAAGAATAGTCCCGTGGAGTTCCGAAAATTGTTGGGAGTAATAGGTGAGTTTTTGTTTCATTGTGCGATACTCAATGGTCTGTACCGTTTTGGAAAAGACAAAGATTGTTCCTACAAGCCATAATGCAATGCATAGAACAACCCCTACAGATGGGATCCTGAGGCTGAAGGGGTTGTTGCTGTTGTGAGGGATAAACATGATTGTAATAGGCATAAATGCCTTTTTAACAAACTTTTTTAGATTATGAATGGATAACATAACTGTCTCCCCTGATGGACTCTATGTAAACCTAAACCTTTATTAATAAATTGACAGAATTTATACAATATCAATATTAAAAGAAATATTCAAGAAAATTTATAAGCTGTTATTAGTTATTGACAATTGTGCTAAAATATAGTAAATATTCACGTTTTTGTAATATTTTAAGGAGGTGATGCCGTTATGCAGTGTGCAACAGTAAAAGCAGGTGTTGAATGTTTATTTATGAAGAAGACAGGATGCTCTTATAATGGTGGTGCGTGTTACACGATTATTGAAAGTTGTGAAGGATGTACGAGAGTGATTGAGCTTGAAGTAGGGAAATATTGTACCAGCTTCCCCTACCCAGCACAAAAATGGCAGAAAGGCGCATGCCCTATGTCGTCACATGTAAAAAAAGGGCAGAAAGTGGAAGAGCAGAAAATTAACCCGCTTAAAGCATCGAAACGAAACGCAGGAAAAAAGTAAAACTATCAAACAGCAGGGCCAATAAAGGCCCTATCGTCCTAAATTAATTATAATTTACGCTGTTGGGTGTTTGAAGTTAAGAGAAGATATGAAACCAGGTATATGCATATCGGGAATAATGGATGTACCTCTCCATATCTTCTCAAATTCTAGCGTTGAAGTGTGCAGGACTGCGTTTTTGATTGACTTACCATAATATAAGTGGTAAAAAGAACAAAATAAATTGGAGGGCCTGTTTTGAGGAAAAACAAATCTGCGATTAAAAGAGCGAGACAGTCAGAAGAAAGAAGATTAAGAAATTCTCATGTGAAGTCAACCATGAAGACCCAGATTAAGAGGGTTGTTCAGGCCATGGCAAGCAAAGATAAAGAACATTTAGATATATTGGTTAAAGGCGCAGTGTCATATATCAATAAGGCTGCCTCAAAAGGGGTTATACACCCGAATAATGCTTCCAGAAAGGTTTCCAGATTATCAAAAAAGGTTAACATCTTTTCATCAGCAAAGGCTTAACCCCGATAAACAGGATAAGCAAGCTTACAAAACTATTTTCTACCAAAAATGCAGAAAATAGTTTTTAACTTACTAATCTAATAATCAACCATAACCATAGAAGAAAATTTTCTTGCAACACGGCCTGAAAGCCTTTTCAGAGCGTCTCTTTTGTTAAAATCCTCAGCGTTTATGTCAACTACATTGTATGTTTCACTATCATAGAAAGACCACCTCTTTAAAAGACTCCCGTTTTTTTTAAACAGGGCAATATCAATAGTGGCGCTGATAGTTTTTTCAACGACCACACCCTGTGTATTCATTGTAGCAGGTATTATCTTGATTTCGGTAATATTCCCTTCAATATACCCGTCAGTGTTGCTTGTGTTTACTTTAAATAACCCGCTCGAGACCATTTCCCGCGTGAATGAATCAGTGACATAGAGGGATGCGTGAGGCTCATAGGTCTTGTTTTTGAATACAGGCACATAAACTGATGTTATATCGCCGCCGTAGATACCTTTGTCCTTCACCAGTTGATAACCGCAAGAGCACAAGAATAGAGTGGAAAGAATAATTATGCATATCTTTCGTTTACTTGCCCGGAATACCTTTATATTTATCATGTTTTGTTGCTGCTCCTTTCAGGGTTCAAGGGTTCCAGTGGTTCACTTGGACCCATGAACCCTTGCTTTAAACACATACAATATTTACCAGCTTATTTGGTACCATAATCGTTTTTTTTATTTCTTTGCCTTCAGTGTGTTTTTTGATTTTATCGAGGGCAAAGACAATTTCTTTTAGCTGTGCTTCGTCGATGCCCCGATCAACCTCGCAGGTATCCCGTAATTTACCATTAATCTGAACAGCTATCATTACTTTATCTTCTATGATGTACTTTTCATCGTATTCAGGCCAGAATGTGGCCAGGTGATCCGGATTTTTTCCGATAATTTCCCATAATTCTTCTGTTAAATGCGGCACAAAAGGGAAAAGGAGTATTATTACAATTTCGATAGCCCCTTTCAATAAGGTCAATTCCTCTCTCTGAATCCGTTCTTTTTCAAGAAATTTATATATGGCGTTCACAAGCTCCATGATGCTTGCCACAGCCGTGTTTAAGTGAAACCTGTCTATGTCTTCTGTGACCTTTTTAATTGTTTTGTGAATTTTATATGTAAGCTGTATTGCATCGTCATTTGCTTTTTCTGGTTTGAGAGCGCTTTCAATATCTTTTAAGGCTTCAATCCGCTCAACGACCAGTCTCCATACCCTCTGAAGAAACCTGTAAGAGCCTTCTACCCCTTTATCACTCCACTCGAGGTCCTTTTCGGGCGGGGACGCAAAAAGACAGCACAGTCTTGTTGTGTCTGCACCGTATTTTTCTATTAAATAATCAGGGTCTACTACATTTCCCTTTGATTTGCTCATTTTAGCCCCGTCTTTAATGACCATACCCTGAGTGAGAAGGTTTTTAAAGGGTTCCCGCTCACTTACCAATCCAAGTCCATTCAGCACCCTGTTAAAAAACCGCGAGTAGAGAAGATGGAGAACTGCATGTTCTACACCGCCTATATATTGATCAACGGGCATCCAGTAATCCACTTTTTCCTTATCTAGTGCCCCGGCGGAATAATCCGGACATGCATATTTGAGAAAATACCAGGATGACTCGACGAATGTATCCATGGTATCCGTTTCTCTTTTTGCCTTGCCCTTGCATACGGGGCATTCTGTTTCGAAAAATTCGGGATATTCGGCAAGTGGTGATTTTCCTACCATCTTGATTTCGAGGTTGAGCGGCAGCGCAACAGGCAAGTCTTTGTAAGGGACAGGGACTACCCCGCAATTGTTGCAATAGAGAATGGGGATGGGCGTTCCCCAGTACCGCTGTCTTGAAATACCCCAGTCTCTCAAGCGATAGTTAACCTTTCCTTCACCGATCCCCTTTTCTTCAAGGTAACTGATAATTGCCGGGATTGCCTCTCTGTTGTTCATATTGTTGAAATGGCTTGAGCTGACCATCTTCCCATCGCCTTCATATGCCTCCTGCATGGTTTCGGGGGTGAGAGTCCTGCCGTTAGGCATGATCGTTATAATGACAGGCAGTCCGTATTCCTTTGCAAACTCGAAATCCCTCTGGTCATGGGCAGGAACCGACATGATTGCGCCTGTGCCGTATTCCATGAGAACAAAGTTTCCGATATATATTGGTACTTTTGTGCCATTTAAAGGATTTACTGCATATCTGCCCGTAAAAACTCCCTCTTTTTCAATATTGATCTCAGCCCGGAAGCTTCTGTCCTGTTTTTTCACCTTTTCTATAAAAGCATGGGCATCTTTTTCCTGGGGGGTTCCTTTGGGGAGCGTATATGAGAGCGGATGCTCAGGGGCGATTACCATGAATGTGACGCCGTATAGCGTATCCGGTCTTGTGGTGAAAATTGTAAATGGTGCGCCGTCCTCCAGGGTAAAATTGACTTCAACGCCAAGACTTTTACCGATCCAGTTTTTCTGCATGTTGAGGACCCTTTCGGGCCATCCGGGAAGTTTGTCGCAATATTCGTACAGCTCATCCGCATACTGTGTAATGCCGAAAAACCACTGGGTAAGCTCTTTCTGTATCACTTCTTCCCCGCATCGCCAGCAGAGCCCACCTTCGACCTGCTCATTTGCAAGAACCGTCTGGCATTTGATACAGTAATTTACCGGTGAACTTTTCCTGTATACAAGGCCCTTCTCAAACATTTTAAGAAATATCCACTGTTCCCATTTATAGTATTCCACGTCACAGGTCGCAATCTCCCTTTCCCAGTCATAGCTGAAACCCAGTCTCTTAAGCTGTTTCCTCATGTATGAAATGTTGTCATAGGTCCATGCAGCCGGATGAATCCCCCGCTCTATGGCAGCGTTTTCTGCCGGCATTCCGAAGGCATCCCATCCCATTGGATGTAAAACGTTAAAGCCTCTCATCCTCTTGTATCTTGCAATAACGTCCCCTATGGAATAGTTTCTTACATGCCCCATATGTATTCTGCCTGATGGATAGGGGAACATCTCGAGAAGGTAGTACTTCTCTTTTGTGCTGTCTTCTGTCACATGGAACAGTTGACCCTTCTCCCATATCCCCTGTCTTTTCTCTTCTATTGTATGCGGTTCATAATGGTTCATTTGAGTAACCCCGATTTAGAATTTAGAATTTAGAATTGAGAATTAAAAATTCCGCAATCCGCAATCCTAAATCCGAAATTATTTATTCATCATTGCCCGGATGCGGAGCCTCAGAGCGTTAAGCCTTATAAAACCGCCTGCATCCTTTTGCTGATAAACATCATCCTTATCGAATGTTGCAAAGTCTGCCATATACAGGGATTTTTCAGATTTTCTCCCCACGATTATGCAGTTCCCTTTGTACAATTTCAGTCTGACAACGCCTGTAACCCCCGACTGTGCTTCATCGGTAAATGCCTTAAGAACTTTCATTTCCGGAGAGTACCAGAATCCATAATAGATAAGTTCTGCAACTTTGGGAATCAGACTGTCCCTGAGATGCATGACTTCTCTATCCATTGTGATGGACTCCATAGCCCTGTGGGCTGCATGGAGGATGGTGCAGCCGGGGGTCTCGTAAACCCCCCTTGACTTCATACCCACAAACCTGTTCTCAACGATGTCAACGCGGCCTACACCGTTTTCTCCACCGATTTTGTTAAGATGTGTGATGATATTGCACGGTGTCATCTCTTTTCCGTCAACGGCCACAGGCGTGCCGTCTTCGAATGAAATCTCTATGTAGCGCGGCTTGTCAGGTGCTTTCTCAGGCGAAACAGTAGTGAGGAACATGTTTTCATCCGGTTCGTTCCATGTGTTTTCCAGTATTCCTCCCTCATAGCTTATATGCATGAGATTCCTGTCCATACTGTATGGTTTTTTTTTGCTGACAGGCACGTCAATGCCATGCTTCTGGGCATAATCAATTAATTCTCCCCTCGATGAAAAATTCCATTCTCTCCATGGCGCTATTACTTTAATGTCCGGCTCAAGGGCATAATAGGTAAGCTCAAACCTGACCTGATCATTCCCTTTCCCTGTTGAACCATGAGAAACCGCATCTGCACCTTCCATCCGTGCAATCTCAACCTGTCTCTTTGCGATGAGAGGCCTCGCAATAGACGTGCCGAGCAGATAGCTTCCTTCGTATACGGCATTGGCTTTTATGGCAAAAAACACGAAATCCCTTGCAAACTCTTCTTTCAAATCCTCTATATAAACCTTTGATGCCCCTGTTTTAATTGCTTTTTCGTCGAGTCCTGTTAATTCCTCTTCCTGACCGACATCTGCTGCATAGGCTATCACTTCGCAGTTATATTGTTCCTTCAGCCATTTAAGGATGACCGATGTGTCAAGGCCACCCGAGTAAGCAAGAACCACCTTTTTTATCTGTTCCATCATCTACCTCCAAGTTTTAAAGGATTCGAGGGTTTTCTATAGGATTCGAGGATTCCAGCGGTTTGCTTGGACCCTTGACCCCTTGAACCCTTATTTATCAGTTAACAGCCACTCCAAAAGCGCCTTCTGTACATGCAATCTATTTTCCGCCTGTGTAAATATAACATCCTGATATCTCTCAAAAATGCTGTCTGTAATCTCCTGGTTCCGGTACGCGGGAAGGCAATGCATGACAATCACGTCGTTTTTTGTGTTTTTCAGGAGATTATCGTCAATTTTATATGATGCAAAGGCCTTCTTTCTCTCTTCTTTCTCTTTTTCCTGTCCCATGCTGACCCAAACATCCGTATTGATAACATCAGCATTACTGACTGCTTCATAAGGATCATCTGTAATCGTAAAGCCTTTGTTCTCCTTTGCTTTCTCGAGCAAAATATCGAGGGGCATGTAGTTTTTAGGTGTTGCCATGCTGAGCTTGAAACCAAAGAGAATGGACGCTTCTATCCATGAATTTGCAATATTGTTCCCATCGCCTATGTAGACAATTTTTAACTTATCAAAATCACCCTTAAATTCAGTAATTGTGTATAAATCTGAAAGGATCTGGCAGGGGTGATAAAGGTCTGTAAGACCATTGATGATAGGAATATCTGCCCATTTTGCAAGTCCTTCAACTACACCCTGTTCATATGTCCTTATCATGATTGCATCTAAGTATCTGCTTAACACCCTTGCCGTGTCTTTAACTGGTTCACCCCGTCCCAACTGGGTTTCATTTGCATTCATAATGACGGCATTACCGCCGAGGTCATGGATCCCCACTTCAAAAGATACCCTTGTCCTCGTTGATGCCTTCTCAAAGATCATGGCGATGTTTTTACCATTGAGAGGCCTGTGCTCAATGCCTCTTGTCCGAATATCTTTGAGATATTTTGCCCTCTCCAGAAGATACGCGCCTTCACCCCTGCTTATATCAAGAAGTTTTGTAAAATCTCTTTTCAAACCTTTTTCACCTCATGGTTTTTTAAATTTAACTTTAGCTATTCACTATCTACTATTCACTGCTTCTATATGTTTTTCAAATATCCTGTCCGCAATCTCAAGGAAAATATCAATCTCTTCATTCTTTATTATCAGTGGCGGTACCAGCCTGAGTATATTCCCCTTTGTGCAGTTTATTATGACCCCTTCCTGCAGGAACTCTTTTGCTATGGGGTCTCCGTTTATTGATAACTCAATGCCCCAGATAAGACCGATACCTCTGATTTCAACTATGAAAGGATATTTTTCCTTAAGGGCCAGAAGCCCTTTATACATATACATGCCTAAGCTGATGCAATTTTTTAAAATGTTTTCGTCTGTAATGGTGTTAAGGGTGGCAATAACGGCTGATGAGGCAAGGGGGTTCCCGCCAAAAGTGGATGCGTGGGTTCCAGGTTCAAATGCCTGCATTACATCATCCTTGCCGATTATTGCCCCTACGGGAAATCCATTTCCCAATGCCTTTGCAAGGCTCATGATGTCCGGTTCTATATCGTAATGTTCATACGCAAAAAGCTTGCCGGTTCTGCCGATGCCCGTCTGAACTTCATCTATAATGAGAAGGATGTCCTTCTCTCTCGTAAACTTTCTCAGTTTTCTGACATACTCTTTGTCAGCCAGATATACTCCGCCCTCTGCCTGAATCAGTTCAAGAATGACAGCGCATGTTTTGTTACTGACAGTTTTCTCTAAACTTTCCATGTCGTTGAACGGGACATAGGTAAAACCGCTGAGGAGAGGTGAGAAGCCTTCCTGAAATTTTGTCTGTCCTGTTGCGGAAAGTGTAGCCATAGTGCGCCCGTGAAAAGAGTTTTCCATGGAGATGATTTCGTAACGGTCTGAACCGTATTTTTTCCATGAGTACCTTCTTGCAAGCTTTATGGCAGCCTCATTCGCCTCGGCCCCGCTGTTGCAGAAAAACACCTTGTCTCCGAAGGAATGTTCAACGAGTATTTTTGCCGCCTTAATCTGCGGTTCCATATAGAAGAGGTTAGATATATGGAAGAGTTTTCCAGCCTGGGCGGTGAGGCCTTCTATAACATCTTTATGTGCGTGACCGAGGTTGCATACCGCAATCCCTGAGAGAAAATCCAGGTATCTCCTCCCGTCCATGTCCCATATCCAGCATCTTTCACCTCTTGCTATAACAAGGGGAAATCTGTTGTATGTATTTGCAAGATATTGCTTTCCGTAATCAATCCATTGCTCCTGCATGTCATGCGCCTCCCGTGATTTTTGTACCTATACCGGAATCGGTGAAGATTTCAAGGAGAACAGCGTGGGGAATTTTTCCATTGATAATGTGTGTTTCTTTTACACCGCCTTCAAGCGCATCGAGGCAGCAATCCACCTTGGGGATCATACCGCCTGAAATTGTTTTGTTTTTAACAAGTGTATCAATTTCAGATTTTTTCAGGAACGACAAAAGTTTCTCTTCGATATCGAGAACCCCGTCCACGTCTGTCAGGAGTATCAGTTTTTCTGCCGATAAAGCCTTGGCAATGCTCCCGGCGGCTGTATCTGCATTGATATTATATGAGTTGCCGTCAATGCCGTCAGCAAGAGGGGCTATAACAGGGATATACCCGTGCCTGTTGATATCTTTAATGATTGCAGTATCAACGTTGACTATCTCTCCGACAAAGCCGATATCTTTGCCTTCCATCTTCCTGGCAACGAGGAGTCTCCCGTCTTTTCCGGAAAGACCGATGGCTTTTCCTCCCATGTCATTGATGTTTTTTACTATTTCCTTGTTGATACTGCCGGAAAGCACCATTTCCACCACTTCAAGGGTTTTTTTGTCTGTAACCCTGAGTCCATCTACGAAACTTGTAGGTATCTGCAATTCCTTAAGGAGCTTTCCAATTTTTGGTCCGCCTCCGTGTACGACAACAGGATTGATACCCACATACTTCAAGAGGGCCACATCCTTTGCGAATTCCTTTTTAAGGTGTTCTTCTTCCATGGCAGCCCCGCCGTATTTTATGACAAAGGTAGTGCCGAAGAATTTTTTTATGTAAGGCAGCGCCTC
>CAYMTB010000090.1:0-2698 GCA_964393225.1 uncultured Syntrophorhabdaceae bacterium | reverse complement strand
TTTGTTATCGTTATCTCTTTTTCCTTCATATCCGGGGCGGAATAAGAAATATCCTCAAGTAATTTTTCCATTACAGTATAAAGACGCCTTGCCCCTATATTTTCTGTCATCTCGTTGATCTTCTGCGCGATGTCTGTTATCTCTTCAATCGCTTCTTTTTCAAATTCAAGCTTAATATCTTCTGTATTTAGAAGAGCCCTGTACTGTTTAAGGAGTGCATTGTCAGGCTCGGTAATAATTCTGTAAAAATCCTCCTTTGTCAGCGGGTCAAGATTAACCCTTATGGGGAATCTTCCCTGCAGTTCCGGAATCAGATCAGAAGGTTTTGACATATGGAAAGCACCTGCAGCAATGAAGAGTATATGGTCTGTCTTAACCATGCCGTATTTTGTGGTGACCGTTGTTCCTTCAACGATCGGGAGTATATCACGCTGCACACCCTCCCTTGATACGTCCGGGCCGTGCATCTGGTCCCTGCTTGCTATTTTGTCGATTTCATCGAGGAATATAATGCCCGATTGTTCAATCCTCTCAATGGCATCCTTTACTACCTTATCCATATCGATAAGCTTTTTGGATTCTTCCTGGATAAGGTGATCATAGGCATCTTTTAACTTTATTTTCCTCTTTTTTGTTTTTTTGGGCATTATATTGCCGAATAAATCCCTTATCTGCATGTCCATTTCTTCCATGCCCTGGGCTGAAAAGATCTCAATCATAGGCGCTGCCCTGTCCGGCATATCCAGTTCCACCAGCTTTTCGTTCAATTTTCCATCTCTGAAGCGTGCCCTCATCTTTTCCCTTGAAAGATCTTCTGCTTCATGATTGTCCTGAATCTCTGCTGTTTTTTTCGGTGCCGGAAGCAGGATGTCCAGTATCCTCTCTTCTGCCATAACGGTTGCTTTTTCTTTCACTGATTCATGTTCTTCTTTTTTTACCATACTCACAGAGAGTTCTGTGAGATCCCGTATCATGGATTCCACATCTCTTCCTACATAGCCTACCTCGGTGAACTTTGTAGCTTCTATCTTTAAAAATGGTGAATTTGCCAGTTTGGCAAGACGTCTCGCTATCTCTGTTTTACCTACCCCTGTGGGTCCGATCATGATAATATTTTTTGGAGCTACTTCGTCCCTCAGTTCTTTTGGTATCATCTGCCTTCTCCATCTGTTCCGTAAGGCTATGGAGACGGCCTTTTTTGCTTTTTCCTGGCCGATAATATACCGGTTCAATTCTTCCATAATCTCTCTGGGTGTCAATACTTTCATTTAAAGCTCCTCTATGATGATCCTGTCATTTGTATAAATACATATTTCGGAGGCGATTAACATGGATTCCCGTACAATTTCAGAGGCAGCCATGTCGGTATATTTAACGAGCGCTTTTGCAGCAGCCTGCGCATAGGCGCCTCCGGAGCCTATGGCTGCGACGCCGTCGTCAGGTTCTACGACATCACCGGTTCCGGAGAGTATAAAAGTATGCTCCAGGTCAGCCACGATCATTAACGCCTCAAGCCTTCTTAACGAACGGTCGGTTCGCCAGTCTTTTGCAAGTTCAACGGAGGCCCTTGTTATGTTTCCATTGTATTGCTCGAGCTTTTTCTCAAACCTTTCAAAAAGGGTAAATGCGTCTGCTGTTGCACCGGCAAACCCCGCAAGACAACGGTCTTTGAAAAGTTTTCTCACCTTCTTTGCCGTATGTTTTATGACTGTAGTATGCAGGGTGACCTGCCCGTCGCCGCCAATAGAAATACTTCCCTTGTGTCTTACACAGATTACTGTTGTTGCTTCCATTTTTACCTTCTTGGATGAGATTTGTCGTATATCTCCATCAATTTATCCATGGAGATGTGGGTATATTTTTGTGTTGTTGAGAGTTTTGAATGACCAAGTAATTCCTGAATGCTTCGCAGATCTGCTCCGCCGTCCAGCATATGCGTGGCAAAAGAATGCCTTATACCGTGGAGTGCAAGATCTTTAAAGAGGTGGGCTTTAATCTGGTGTTTTTTCATAATTTTCAGGAGTCCCCTGTATGATAACCGTGTTCCGTGTGCGCTTACAAAGAGGGGACCTTTCGATGCCTGTTTCCCTGCCGGTTTTATTTTTACACTAATTAAGCCTAAATATTCCTCAATTGCAAGTTTTGCCTTATCTCCAAAGGGGAGTATTCTTTCTTTACCGCCTTTCCCTTTTGCTTTAACCCACATTCCGTCCAGATGCAGGTCTTCTACATTCACGTTGAGCGCTTCCTGCGCTCTCATGCCGGTTGAATACATGAGTTCAAAAATTGCACGGTTCCGAATATTCAACCAGCCCTCTTTGGGGAGGTAGTCGAGAAAGTGAAACATTTCATCAATAGTGTAAAATTTAGGGAGATGTTTCTCTATTTTCGGGTTTTTAATAACCAGGGCCGTGTTTTCTTCGATATACCCCTTTTTCTTCATGAACCTGAAGAACACCTTTATTGAGGAAACCTTCCTGGACAAAGAAGATTTTTTCATATTTTTATAGACATTCACGATATATGCCCTGATAGCGTTATGGTCTACCACCTCATATGTGCTTTTCTCGATAAATGCTATAAAATCCTCTATATCACCCTTATATGCCCTCTGTGTATTATATGAGGCCCCCTTTTCGAGATCTAAATACTTGTAAAATTCTTTTGCAATCGCCCTTACTCTGTGTTTATCCATAAC
>CAYMTB010000089.1:0-12779 GCA_964393225.1 uncultured Syntrophorhabdaceae bacterium | reverse complement strand
AAACAGAAATATTTTTAAAAAAAGGAGAAGAATATGAAAAAAATTGTTTTAGCACTCACTATACTGTCATGTTTCTATTTTCTACCTTATGTTTATGGAGCTGAACCAAAGGTTGGTTCTTCAGTTGATGGTGATATTTTCTTGTACAGAGAATTCGTAGAGGGATACTGGAATGACTGGATGTCTAATCCGCAAGCGATAAAGAGCAAACAACTTCCTAGTCAAGTCCAGATAACTGTTAAAAGTGAGGGTAAGACTAAAGGGTTCAAGGGGGAATTGATACTCAACTGTAAAAATGGAAAGTATGATTGGAAAAATACTGAAAACTTTTCCGAACCTGTACCCAGAAAAGATGTAGATGGTATCGTTCCAAATACAGTGATAAAAAACTCCATTAAACTTTTTTGCAAATAGTTAGTGGATAAGTTGCAGTTATATAATCTCCTGACTCAGTTAATCATCAAAATCCCTGATGATTACACATGATCCTTTTTATGATGAACAACAAACATCCAAACGCTCCACTTCACGGCATCACTTTGGAAAATATTCTTAAAGAGCTTGTGGAATATTGTGGGTGGAGTAAACTGGGCAGAATCATTAATATACGGTGCTTTAATAATGAGCCGAGCATCAAGTCCAGCCTGCAGTTTCTGAGGAGAACCCCATGGGCCAGATATAAGGTCGAAGATCTGTATCTGAGATACAAAAAGAAAACATGACCAGGACAGCCGAAAGCCCTGCAAAAGATCGTTGTGATATTGTGATAAAATTGTGATAGAATAGAATCAAATGGACCGGAATAGATAGAACAGAATGGACTACATGGAAATGTTAAATGTTCCTTATATCAGGCACTTATGGGAAATCAGACCTAATATCAAGGGCTTATATTTTTGTAATTTTGGGACTTAAAATCCCTCGGTCCTAGCGGCTGTACGAGTTCGATTCTCGTCCCGGGCATTAATAATATCGGATTTCATAAAGCACAGCAGACAGAACTGACAACACAACAGGAAGGGGAGGAAAAAAATGGGAGACAAGGGCAAGAAAGACAAAGAAAAGGGCCAGAAACAAAACACCGGCAAGCAGAAACAAAAGGCTGCAAAGGCGCTGGAGAAGCAACCCAAAAGAACCTCTTGACGGTTCCGGCAGTTCTGCGCTAACAGATTCATATATGTAATTCCATCAGCTATGGATTCTTTTTGCCGCCCGCTTACGCTTTGAATGGAGGATTGACGGTTAGAAGTTTAGAGGGTTAGCTGATCAGCTATTCGCCGCTTCTATGGCTTCTCTCAACGCCTTATATACCATTTCAATCTCCTCC
Organism: uncultured Syntrophorhabdaceae bacterium; assembly: GCA_964393225.1. Taxonomy (GTDB): domain Bacteria; phylum Desulfobacterota; class Syntrophorhabdia; order Syntrophorhabdales; family Syntrophorhabdaceae; genus MWEV01. The sequence goes on along the minus strand of CAYMTB010000089.1, from coordinate 11,452 downwards.
ACTTTCATATTCGTATAAAAAGGAAGGGCCAGGATTGATTCTCCCGCAGCCTCAGACTCAGGAAATTCTCCGGGCTTAAAGCCAAACTGCTCCCGATAAAAAGGCTGGAGATGGATGGGGCTGAAATACGGCCTTGCCGGAATGCCGCGCTCAGATAGAAGAATAATTATCCTATCCCTGCTGATCCCGGGAGCTAAACGCACCACATAGACAAACCAGCTCATACGTGTCGTTGTGGGGACAATCTTTAAAGGGCTGACGCTTTCAAGGGGAGACAGGATTCTGTTGTATTCCTGTGCCACATTGTCCCGTTTGCGCAGCAATTCGTCAAGACGCCTTATCTGAACAACACCGACAGCAGCATTCAATTCAGACATGCGGTAGTTGTATCCAAGACGGCTATGATTCAGCCACCCGTCAAATTTATCCCTCCCCTGATTTCTCAGGCTTCGGAAAAGATTCGCCCACTCTTCGTCGTTTGTCACTAAAACAGCGCCTTCGCCGCTCGTCATCTGTTTATTGGGATAAAAGGCATATGTGCCGGCCCTGCCTATTGCCCCTACCCTGCGGCCCTTATATTCCGCGCCGATTGCCTCGCAGGCATCCTCGATCACTATAAGATTATGTCTTGCAGCAATCTCCATAATCGGGTCCATGTCTGCCGGCTGCCCGAAAACATGCACCACAATGATTGCCCGTGTCCGTTCCGTAATCGCTGCCTCTATCCTGCGAACATCCATATTCAGCGTCACCGGATCAATATCCACAAACACCGGCTTGGCCCGCTCAAAAAGTATACAGTTTGCCGATGCTATAAAACTGAAAGGTGAAGTAATGACCTCATCGCCAGGTTTAATGCGCGCCGCAACCATACAGAGATGAAGCGCTGAAGTGCCGTTTATTACCGCTATCGCATGACCGGCCTTTGCCTCTCCGGCAGCTAACCCCTCAAATGTTACTGTTTGAGAACCGATGCTCAGGTTACGTGACTGCATAACCCTTAAGACCGCCTGGATCTCCTCAGATGTAATATCCGGCATTGCCATCGGCACCTTCAGGGATGATGACGGCACAGCCCCCTGCTCGTCCGCCTGATCTATGAGGCTGCTGAAAGAAGATACCATGGAAAAAGGAATCGGAATACCCTGACAGAAAGATTTAATGTTTTCAACTGTCTGGGTTGGCGCGCTGGGCATGGCAACAATCACTTCATCGATATGTTTCTCTTTTACTATTTGAACCAGCCTGATCAAAGGGCCGTATACTGTCAGGTCCTGGATCTTCATCCCGATCTTTTTGGGGTCATCGTCCAGGAAGGCTACCGGCTGCAGCCCCAACTGCGGGTTGGTCAGTAATTCCCGTGATATGTTTACCCCTGTATAACCGGCTCCGGCAATCAACACCCGGCGGTTAGGGCTTATCCCCGTCATTTTCCAATCAATGTCGCCGGGGTAGCGTTCCATCATTTTCAGGATCACCCGGAAACCACCCAGCAAAAACAGGCTGATTATCCCTTCCAGGATGAGCAGAGAACGGGGGAAACTGCCTCGCATCCAGAACGGGTTAAGAATAAGCAATGAAATGGCAGAGAGGATAATCGAGCCGATCAAAACAGACACCGTTAGCGACAGAAAGTCTTTTGTGTAAGCATAGCGCCAGATACGCCTGTATATTCCTGCAAAGTAAAAAACAGTCGGGCGGAGTATCACGGCAAAGACGATAAACGGCCAGATTATCCGTAAATAATAGCTGAATAGCAATCTGTCTGGATAAACTGCCTCCAGTCTGAGCATCATTGCAAAAATGATGGCAACGGATGTCAACAGTGCATCAGCAATTATCATGTACCAATAGTGTTTCATCGTTCGTGTATTGTAACAGTTTTTGTTAATTTTTGCCTGTAAAAACTTTTTAATAATAAACAGTTCATATTTTTACACCATAACCATAGCTATGAACAATCAGCTAATCTGCTATGAGCTAATCCTGAAGTTCAATGTCTTCTGTCCAGAATGGAACGTCCAGTTTCATGCTGTATACCCTTATAGGCTCATCCGGGTTTGCAAATTTAACATACAGCTCAGGATCACTATTTTTTGGCATGTAGATAATCCAGGTTGCCAGCGTCCGTTCTTTGCCGGGGGCACCGCCGGTTCTCCATATACTGTCATCAGGGCCATCCGCAGCATCCTCACTGAATGTTATGAAGTTATCAACGGTAAAGGAAGAGTGGTTGTTCAAAAGCTTCCCGATGCGGTTGAACCTCGCGAGGCTGCTTTTTCCTATTTTTTCATTTGCGTGGAGAAGTTTTTCATCAGTGTAATGGTTTGTATGAAAAAGAACCCCGTTTTCGGTTTTCCTGATTGAGATTTCGCCTCCCGGTGCTACTTCAATTATGGCAATTTCCCCTTTATCAGCAATTAAATAAAAGACGGGATGACTTTTTGTAAACATCAGTTTATCTGCAAGTACAGAATCCACAGAACTGTATGTTGCCAATATCTTTTCATTAAGACCTTCCACGCCCTTATTTCTTATTTTCCGCGATATACTCCCGGCTGTAGCGCTTACTACTGATAGTCCCTTTTCGTTTATGCCTGCTACCAGGCCCCGCCACCTTTTGCCTTCAACCGGGAAAACACCGAAATATTTGAATCCGTCTTTCGGAATTACGAGTTGCAGCTCACTTTTCTGTGGTGGATAATCTCTGTTCTTTGCAATTATTGTCCCCCCGTCCTCAACCTTTTCACCTGCGGCAGCCCAAAGGGTGCAGGCATGGGAAACCAGACGTCCCTGAACCAGTAGAGCACACACAGTGATGAATATGAGAAGGTATCTATTCATGTGCCTCACAATTCATGTTTCTGTAAAATTCTGAAGTTGCGAAGATGAGAGGATGGGAAGTTGGGGAATGAGAAAGAAAGTTGATACTGAATTACTCGCCCCCACTCAACTTACTCAACTTACTTCGCTTACTCAACGCTTTTGCTATGAGCTGTCAGCTAATCCAATCCAAGGACATCTTTCATTGAATAAATGCCATCAGGCTGTGTTGCTATCCATTTGGCTGCAACAAGTGCGCCCCGTGCAAAATTTTCACGTGAGTATGCTCTGTGGGTAATCTCCAGTCTCTCGCCGATTCCGGCAAAGATGGCCGTATGTTCTCCCACCACGTCACCGCCCCTTAAGGTCATGATGCCTATTTCCTCATTCTTTCTCTCGCCGGTGATGCCTTTTCTGCCAAAGACCTCAATCCAGTTTTTTTCAGGCAGCGCGTTTTGTATAACATCTTTTATTCTCATTGCTGTCCCGCTCGGGGCATCTTTTTTCCATTTGTGGTGCATCTCCACGATCTCTACGTCGTAATCATTACCAAGGATTCTTGCTACCCTTTCAACCACGTCAAACATGAGATTCATGCCAACGCTCATGTTGGGGGATATAACCACCCGGGCATTTTTCGAGTTGTTGATCTCATCAATGACTGCCTGCTGAAACCCTGTGGTGCCGATAACTATAGCCTTTTTTGCGGATCTGGCAATCTTGAAATGTTCAAACGAGGGTTCAGGCAATGTAAAATCGATTACAACATCGCACGTGCTGACGAGACGGGGAAGGTCATCGCTTACGATAATCGGGTTTTTGATTTCACCAGGCCCCTGAGCGATGTCTTTGCCGACCAAAGGATGCCCTTTTGCCTCAGTTACCCCGACAACTTCAAAGTCCCTGTCTTTCAGCGCAAGGCTCAGTATTGCATTGCCCACTTTCCCGCCGATACCGGTTATCACCAGCTTAATCATAGTCAACTCCTTATTTGGTTCACAGTTCACGGTTCACAGTTAAATGCCGAAGTTACGAAGCTAAGAGGTTACGAAGCTACGCAACTTCCCATCTTCCGCCTTTTCCCATCTTCCCATCTTCGGCCTTATCCAGCATCCAGTATCGGTTTGTCTTGCCGTGAACTGTGAACTGTGAACTGTGAACAGATCTGCTTGCCATGAGCTATCAGCTATGCGCTCTACGCTATAACTTTCTTCACCAGCCCATACTCTTCCAGCACCTTCCTGAGCACCGCCTTGTTTCCCTCCGATGCCGGGCACATGGGGAGCCGGAGCTCCTCTTCTATCATACCCATAAAATAAAGGGCCTCTTTGACCGGTATCGGGTTGGTTTCTATAAACATAGACTGAAAAAGAGGCATAAACCGGGCATTCATATCCCTTGCCTTGAAAATATCCTTTTCAACGAAAAATGCCCTGTAGAGCTCCTGCATTTCCTTCGGGATAATGTTCGATGCAACAGATATAACTCCAACTGCCCCTGCGCTCATCATAGGGATAAAGAGGTTATCATCTCCCGACAGTATGGTAAATTTCCCATCCGTGAGTCTGAATATTTCTGCCACCTGTATCAGTGAGCCGGATGCCTCCTTAATGCCGACAATATTGGAGATTTCAGCAAGCCGCTTTATGGTCTCAGGCGTCATGTTAACTCCTGTTCTCCCGGGTATGTTGTATAAAATCAAAGGAATATCCACATCCTCCGCTATTTTCCTGTAATGTCTGTATAAACCTTCCTGTGACGGTTTGTTGTAGTAGGGTGTGGTGAGAAGGCACATGTTTGCGCCGATTTTTTTAGCACTTCGTGTAAGTTCGATGGCCTCTTCGGTACAATTTGAACCGGTTCCCGCAATGACAGGCACAGTACCGTGCGCGTGCTTTATCGTCAGCTCGATGACCCTTTTGTGTTCATCGTAACCGAGTGTTGAGGCTTCACCGGTAGAGCCGCATGGAACAAGGCCGTCTACACCGCCTTCGAGCTGGAACCCTATAAGCCTTTCTAATGCCTCTTCATCCACTTTATAGTCTTTGAAAGGTGTTACTAATGCAGTATATATTCCCTTGAGTTCCATTTTCTCTCCTTTCTTATATAAGCTGTTAGCGGTTAGCTATTAGCTGGCAAGGGGTTCGAGGGTTCAGTGGTTGAATATGTTGAGTTTGTTTAGTAGTTGAGTAGGTTGAGTGGTTATCCTCACTTAACTCACTTAACTTACATAACTGACTCAACTCCTCGACCCCTTAAGTTGCTTTACAGCAGTGCTTCATCATTGAGCTGCCCGGCATATACTATTTTCGTATCCCCTTCAAGAAATACTTCATCTCCCACGTACACCTTGAGCGTTTCCCCGCCCCTTGTCAATATGTTCACAGGGCTTTCGATTAATCCCTTCTCTTTCAGAATGACGCCTGATGCCACTGCCCCTGTACCGCACGCATACGTTTCAGCTTCAACTCCCCGCTCGTATGTTCTCAACACTAGATTTGTTTTGTCTATAACCTTCACAAAATCTACGTTTGTCCCCTTTTCACCAAAGGCCGCATGAAACCGTACAATTCTTCCAAGCTCCTCTACCGGGACGTGGTCGATATCATCGGAAAGAAGCACCGCATGAGGCACGCCAGTATTCACGCTGTTGATAAATATCTCTTTATTTTCAAGTTTAATAGAGTAATCAAGCTTTAAATCAGTAGGGGTTGTAAGCTGGAGCTTAACCTTTGTGCCGTCCATCTCTGCCTTTATTATACCCGCACCTGTTTCAAAAGTCATCTTTTCGCCGGCAATGCCCTTTATAAAAGCAAACCTCGTCGCGCACCTGCCTCCATTGCCGCACATATCTGCCTCTGACCCGTCGGCATTAAAAAATCTCCAGCAAAAATCGGCATTTTTCGATTCTTCTATTAATATCAGACCATCAGACCCCACAGAATGGCGTCTCCTACATACCTTCGCAGCAAACTCACCGATATTTTTATATGTTTTGTATAACTCGCCGGTCCGGTTGTCTATTAGAATAAAATCATTACCGCTTGCGCTCATCTTAATAAATTCCAGTTTGGACACTTACTGCACCTCCATAAATGATGGGATAGATTCTCCCTTAATTAAATCTTTCGATGTTTCCCGCTTTTTAATGACATAAAAATTTCCCTCCTTCACGAGGACCTCCGGCACTCTCCTTCTCGAATTATAATTGGAAGACATGGAAAATCCGTATGCGCCTGCACCCATGACGGCCAGGAGTTCGCCGGATGCGAGAAGGGAAATCTCCCTGTCCTTTGCAAGGAAATCTCCTGATTCACAGACAGGACCTACGATGTCAGCCGTTATTATTTTATTGTTTTTGCCTTTAACAGGGATAATTTCGTGGTATGCGCCGTAAAGGGACGGCCTCACAAGGTCGTTCATTGCCCCGTCAACGATATAAAAGGTCTTTCCCGGAACCTTCTTTACATAAAGCAGCTTTGTCACAAATATACCGCTGTTGCCGACTAGGGCCCTCCCGGGCTCAAGTATCAGGGTGAGGCCTGTGTTTTTCAGTTCCTCTTTTATTATGCGCGCGTAATCTTCAGGATGGGGCGGGAGTTCATCCTTGTATGTTATGCCAAGTCCTCCGCCAATGTCTATGTACTTAAGCGGGATCCCATCCTTCCTGAGCTGGTCAACCATATCTTTTAATGACTTTACCGCCTCCTTAAAAGGCCCGAGTTCGAGTATCTGCGACCCTATGTGCGAAGAGATACCCATGGGGATAAGGTATGGTTCCTCTTTCATCCTTTTATACAGTTTAAAGGCATCATCCCGGATCACGCCGAATTTGTTCTTTTTCAGCCCTGTAGTGATATAAGGGTGTGTTTTAGGGTCAATCTGCGGGTTTACCCGTATGGAAAGGGGAACCTCTTTTCGTATTTTCCGGGCTATTTTTGCGATAGCGGACAACTCTCCCTCTGACTCCACATTTATCATGAGTATCTGCGCGCGTATGGCGGCTTTCAATTCCTCTTCAGTTTTTCCAACGCCTGAGAAAACTATCTTATTGACGGGAATACGGGCAGCAATTGACCTGTAAAGTTCTCCTCCTGATACGATGTCTATGCCCCCTCCAAGCCTTCCCATTACCCGGAGGATGCAATGTTGGAGTTTGCCTTACAGGAATAACATATAACATGGGGTATTCCTTTAAATGCATTATCGAAAACAGTGAAATGCCTTTCAAGCGTTTTGTGACTGTATATGTAGACCGGTGAACCCGTCTCTTCTACAATACGTTCAACAGGCACATTCTCGCAGTATAATTCACCGTTCTTATATTCAAAATAATTCATTATTTATCCTTTCCTCGTACCTCGTGTCTCGATTTAGCGGATAGCGTTCAGCGTAGAGCGTTTAGTTTTAAATCCTCTACGCTATGCGCTCCACGCTCTACGCCATAGATCGTTTCACCTTTTCCCTATTCCTTCAATATCACAATCACTTCCCTCGACGGGGTGCTCTCATTGCCTGATTCATCAACCGCTACAACATAATATGACACATACCTTATGTCTGGGGTATTTTTATCAAGAAACATATTTTCCGTCACATATCCGATATTTATCTTTTCAGCGTTTCCGCCACTAATTCTGTAAATATCATACCCTTCAAGGTCCTCCTCCTGGCCTGCCTTCCAGGTTATTTTAACACCTTCAGGTATTTTTTCCGCTTTTACTTCCAGAGGAGACCCGGGCGGTGTCGAATCCTTAGGGATGGCCTTTACCTTCAGGCCCTCGCCTTCAGTGCGTAACCCACTTTTTGTCTGTACTTTCCTCACTTCGTATAAATACACCGTCCCGTTTTCCAGCCCCGAATCTACAAAATACGGCGTTGTAAGAGGAGCTTTATTAACAGGAAAAACAGGGTAAACATCCCCGTCATATCTATAAATATTATACGAGGCCCCCTCTTCCTTTCGCCATGTCAGCTCAATCCTTCCGTCATCCTCTTTTACAGAAATACCGTCCGGCAAACCCGGGGGTTGTTCCCATTTTACTGTATATGTGTTGGATGAATCACCACGTGTTCCTTTTTTCGTATAAGGATAGACCTTATATGCGTATTGATAGCCACTTATCAGATCATCATCGTAAACATATACCTTGCCTCCGTATATTACGTATCCCTGCTCTGCGTCAAGACTCAGTTCTTTAAAGGGTTCAAAGGGGGTGCCTATACAGCTCCCGCAGCTCTTGACAATCCTGAACCCCCCAAGATCCTGTATCGCTGAGCCGTCCTTGTTTTTCGTGGGTATTGAAAAGGAAAGGAACAATAGCCCATCCCTTACCTCCCCCGATAAATCGTTTATACCGCCGGGCAGCGGCAGCGCCTTTGGCTGCGGATCGTTCTTTTTGCCGCAGGAAACAAAAGACAATGCCAGTATAATCGCGACAATATTAATAATTACAATATATCTTTTCTCTCTCAATAGCCCTGTCAACCTCTTCAAAAGAGGCAGCTCCTGTTGTTTTTCTGTTTTTTACTATGTTATGAGGGTCTATATAATTGTAGACATCTTCATCGAAAATTTCTGCATGTTCCCTCATATCAGCAAGCTTCATCCCGCCTAAGGTTATTCCTTTATCCTCACAGTATGCTACCATCTTTCCTACTATCGCATGGGCTTCCCTGAAAGGTATACCCTTGAGGGTCAGGTATTCGGTCATCTCCACGGCAGGCATAAAGCTCTCTATGACTGCACTTTCCATCTTTTCCCTGTTGAGGCTCAGTCCTTTTATGCATAATTCCATGATGGCAAGCACATCTTTTACAGTATATACTGCATGGAAAAGAGGTTCCTTGTCCTCCTGGAGGTCCCTGTTGTATGTCATGGGAAGCCCTTTCAACATAACAAATAGGCTGAAAAGGTCGCCGATAACACGGGATGCCTTTCCCCGTGCCAGTTCAAGCGCGTCGGGATTCTTTTTGTGGGGCATAAGACTGCTTCCTGTGCACAACTCGTCCGGCAGCGAAATAAAGGAAAATTCCTGGGTGGAGAACATGATGAGATCTTCTGCCAGCCTTGACATGTGCATCATAATCATGGCAATGGAATAGACGGCATCAAGAACAAAATCCCGGTCTGAAACACTATCCATGCTGTTCTCTGAAACCCTTGAAAAACCTAAGATTTCGCTTACAAACTCCCTGTCAAGAGGGATTGTGGAACCTGCGATGGCCCCACTCCCCAAGGGCATTGTGTCGATGCGCTTCAATGAATGTTGTACCCGCTCCCGGTCTCTTTTGAACATATAAAAATAGGCCATAAGATAATGGGCAAAGGTAACAACCTGGGCACGCTGCATGTGGGTATAGCCAGGCATGATTACCGTCTTTTCTTTCTCCGCCCTGTCTATGAGGGTTTTCAGGAACGCGAAAATAGCGCTGTCAATCAGGGCGAATTCAGCCTTTAAGAACATCCTCATATCAAGAGAGACCTGATCGTTTCTGCTTCTCCCTGTATGGAGCCTTTTCCCGAGGTCCCCTATCTTTTCAATAAGGCGTGTTTCAACGTGCATGTGAATATCTTCCAGCGCATCGGAAAAAGCGAGCCTGCCTTCTCTGATTTCTGCCTTTATCTCTTCAAGGGCAATAACAATAGTATTTGTTTCACCTTCGTCTAATATGCCGATCTTCCGGAGCATTAATGCATGTGCCTTGCTCCCCTCTATGTCATGCTCATAAAGTACCCGATCGGACTGGATGGATGCGCTGAAGCGCTCCATGAGCGGATCTGTCCCGCCCTTAAACCTTCCGCCCCATAGTTTCATATTACACCCTCTTTCTTTTTAAAAACATATTTATTTCTCGCAGGGCCCGAATTGTCAAAAGTAAAATGTAAAAGGCGAAAGATTTAAACATTTTCCCTTTTCCTTTTCCCATTTCACAAGATTGAGAGTGCGAGATATAGATGTTTTCTCATATCCGTTCCCCGAAGATAGCTGTTCCCACCCTTACCATGGTTGCACCCTCCTCTATGGCTACCTCAAAATCAGAAGACATTCCCATGGAAAGTTCACGCATATCCAGCGAAAACTCTCTGTTCATTTCATGCATCGTCTCCCTCAGCCCTCTGAACACGCCCCTTACCTCCTCCGGGTCATCTACAAAAGGGGCCATCGTCATAAGCCCGACAGACCTGATGTTCTTCAACAGGCTTACCCTTTCGAGCATCTTTTTCAGATTATCCACGGTAGTGCCCTGTTTGGAAGCTTCGCCTGAGAGGTTCAGCTCAAACAGCACATTCATTTCCTTGCCGTATCGGTCAAGCGATTCAGCAAGCTCCCATCGGTCAACAGAGTGGATATAACCGAACAATCCCGGCAGATATTTTACCTTATTCGTCTGAATATGGCCAATCATATGCCAGTTTATCTCTTCGCAGGAAGCAATTTCCTCGATCTTCTTTTTTGCCTCCTGGATATAATTTTCACCAAAATCTTTCAAGCCGCACGCCATGGCCTCCTTTATTCTACCAGTATCCACCCTTTTTGTCACACCAATTAAACGTACTTCAGCCGCAGATCTTCCGGATCTGGCACACGCCTTTTCTATCCTTTCCTGTACTGTTTCTATTGCATATTTAATGTTCTGCATTTTGTGTTTTACCATCAACTATAGACTCATTTGCTATCAAAATTATTTGCCGCCCGCTTCGCTCGACAAAGGCGGACAAGAACAGACAAATAGTTATTTTGCCAGCCGGCGACCCCAGTAAAATATGGAGCATGTTTCACTGGGCAGGCATTGCCGCCTGTCAAATATTCAGCCCTAACGGGCGAATATGCTAAACTTTTACTCTGCCCGAAGGGCATGGAGTATATCGGGTGCTAAGTCGGCAGCCGATATAATAAAACCGTCCAGCTTTTGTCTGCTTTTGTCGAGCGAAGCGGGCGGTTAAATAAAAACGCTTTCACCTTTCACCATAAGAATTACGACAGCACTCCCAACGACAGCAGCGCCTCTGCAACCTCGCATATGGGTAGACCAACAACGTTTGCGTAGGATCCTTTTATCTCTTTTACCATGTAGCCGCCCTTGCCCTGAACAGCATATGAACCGGCCTTGTCAAAAGGCTCAGACGTTTTTATATAACGTTTAATTTCATCGTCAGATAAACCCCTTACGTAAACCCTTGTTTCAACTGCATCCCTATATGTTATGTTTCTGGATATGTTAAGGACACAAAAGCCTGTAATAACCCGGTGCCACTTTCCGCTCAGAATCCTCAGCATATTGAATGCATCACTTTCATCCTTCGGTTTTCCCAGTATTCTGCCCTTCAATACCACTACCGTATCAGCACCGATAACCCACTTATCAGGAAATAGAAGCCCGACTTTATGCGCCTTTTCATAAGATATCCTTAACACGAAATCCTTCGGCAGTTCATCCTTCTTCCTTCGTTCATCGATGTTCGGTGGTATAATGGAGAATGATATACCGAGAGTCCTTAAAATATCGACCCTGCGGGTTGACTCGCTTGCCAGTATGATTGAATCTCCTTCCTTCACTTGAAACATAGCACTCTCCTATCGTAGAATAGTAAAAATATATGAAAATCTCTTTGATTTCAAGTTAA
>CAYMTB010000088.1:0-12847 GCA_964393225.1 uncultured Syntrophorhabdaceae bacterium | reverse complement strand
GAATGCATGGCTTTGATGACAGAGAAAAGGATACGTCACCTGCCCGTTATGGATGGAGATAAACTTGTAGGCATGATATCTATCGGTGATGTTCTCAAGGCAATTATTGAAGCACAGGGCATCATGATCGAGCATTTAAGCAACTATATCATGGGAAGATATGTATAGTTTGCCCGGACTTTCATAAAGCCGGTAAAGCCTGTAAGATTTTACAATCTATCTGAAATTAATAATTCTGTTTCAGCTACGCAACAAAAACAGCTTTTAAATGGCGAGAAGGTGAGGAATTATATGACTTTAAAAGAAGTAAAAGACATCTTAAACGCTGAAGTGCTCTGCGGAGAGCACCTGCTGGACCGGGAAGTAAATACGGCTTTCGCATGCGATCTTATCAGCGAAATGCTCTCCTCTGCCAACTCTGATACCCTTCTCATTACTTCCCTTACAAACCCGCATATAATTCATACTGCAGAGGTGATGGATGCCATAGGCGTGGTCTTCGTGGGCGGCAAAAAACCATCAGAGAACATTATTAACAATCTTGATCACGGAAACATTCCTCTTTTGTCAACCCCTCTGCTGATATTCAACACCTGCGGCTTACTGTTTTCGAATGGCATTGAGGGGTGTATGAGAGGAAAAACACAGTGAGCGAGCTGCATCAAACAGCAGCAAATAAACCTCAATTAACATTGAGATTCAAAATAGATGAAAAAGATTTTCTCATAGCAGGAGAGTCGGCATCAAAAACAAAAAAGGCTCTTCAGCAGTTAGGATTAAAACAGGAGATTGTAAAAAATATTGCCATTATTGTTTATGAGGCGGCAATGAACATAGTTATTCACGCAACTCACGGAAAAATAAAGATCATTATCGTCCCTGACAAGGTGATTGTCTTATCGGAAGATGTCGGGGAAGGCATTCCCGATATTGAATTAGCCATGAAAGAAGGATATTCGACAGCTCCCCATGAAGTTCGTGAAATGGGTTTCGGCGCAGGCATGGGTCTGCCCAATATCAAGCAATGTTCTAACGAGCTGGATATTAAAACAACGGTAGGTTCCGGCACGATATTGACGGCAACTATATATCTTAACCCTGCCGACACAAAACAGGTTGAAACAGGAGCTATGTATGTATAACCAGTTTCATTCGGTCCGTCTCGACTATGAAAAATGCAAAGGTTGTACCAACTGCATCAAGCACTGTCCCATGGAGGCGATACGGGTGCACGACGGAAAGGCAAAGATTACCCAGGAACGGTGTATCGACTGCGGCGAATGCATACGGGTTTGTCAAAATCATGCTAAAATTGCCCTGACCGATGAAATGGATAAGCTTTCGGAGTATAAATACCGCATAGCCCTTCCTGCTCCCTCCTTTTTTGGTCAATTTAAGAACACTGAAAATATTGAAGATATCCTGAATTCCTTTTTTCATCTCGGTTTTGATGATGTCTTTGAGGTTGCTTTAGCGGCAGAGGTTGTCGCCTCTATTGTCCACAAATACCTCGAAGCTTACAAAGGGAAAAAACCACTTTTCTCATCTGCCTGTCCGGCGGTTTTACGTCTCATGCAGATCAAATTCCCCGAACTCCTTGAACAGGTTATACCCATCCTCACCCCCATGGAGGTAGCGGCAAGGATAGCAAAGGAAGAAGCCCGGAAAAGGACAGGGCTTTCGCTAAAGGATATCGGCGCCTTCTTTATCTCCCCCTGCCCGGCTAAAGTGACGGAAACAAAAATTCCCATTTCTACAAAACAATCTGCCGTCGACGGGGTGATTGGCGCAAATATTATCTATAAGGATATCGTGAAGCACCTTGCAAAGAACCATCACGAGACATCTCCCAGACTAAACAAGGCAACAAGTTCTGGAATAGGCTGGGGTTATATTACAGGTGAATCGAAAAGCATAGGCTATGGAACCTCACTCGCGGTAAGCGGTATCCATAATGTAATAAGCCTCCTCGAAGAGATCGAACGCGGCGAATTAAAAGACGTTGATTTTATGGAACTTCAGGCATGTACTGGCGGTTGTGTCGGCGGTCCCCTGAATATCCAGAATTTATTCGTGGGAAGGGTAAGGCTGCGGCATCTTATCGAAAAACAGACCAACCGGACATCTTTTTATACGGACGAGGAACTGTCAGACATCTATGAAAAGGGTGCTTTTAAATCTACCGAGCTCATTCAACCTCGTCCCATTATGATGCTGGACGATGATGTTTCCAGAGCCCTTGAAAAAATGGAACGACTGGATCAGATCACAAATGATCTCCCTGGACTTGATTGCGGCGCCTGCGGTTCGCCCAGTTGCCGCGCACTCGCGGAAGACATAGTAAGAGAGTTGGCCTTTGAGACTGATTGTGTCATTAAATTGAGAGAAAAGGTAAAGATGCTGGCGGAGGAAATACTCGATCTTGCCCGTATAATCCCCCCATCCATGTCAGATACCTCGCCGAAAAAGGAAAAACAGCAGGAGAGGCCGCAAGATCAATGATTTGGAGGATACAATGAATCTGGGACAATTGGCGAATTTATTAAATTTTGAAATCCTGACAGGGGACACAAACCTTGAAAAAGTCATAAAAGGCGGTTACGTATCAGACCTCCTTTCTGACGTAATAGCCAACGCAGAAGAGGACTCTGTCTGGATCACGGTTCAGAGGCATATCAACATACTCGGTGTGGCGAAACTCAAGGACATCGTCGGGATTATCGTACCACGTAACCTGCACGTTGAAAATGAGATTATCGAAAAGGCAAAAACTGAAAGGATTGCTATCCTGAGAGATTCCCGCTCTTCCTTCGAAATTGCAGGGCTCGTCTATAATTCATTGCCGAGAGATTAAGCTGATTGAAAATTTTTAAATGCGACCTCCACATCCATTCTACCCTTTCACCATGCGCGAGTCTTGAAATGTCTCCAAAAAATATCGTTATCAATGCGCAGAAGGCCGGTCTGGATATTATCGCCATTACTGATCACAATATGGTTGAAAATGGTTTTTATGCCCACGAATTGGCTAAAGAAACAGGCACCGCCGTGTTGTTCGGGATGGAACTGCAAACCCTGGAGGAAATGCACCTTCTGGTAATTTTTGACGATTATGATACTGCAATAGATTTTCAAAAGAAGATCTATGAACTTCTGCCGCCAATTCGAAACGATACATCCTATTTTGGAGATCAGGTAGTTGTTGATGGAAATGACGAAATTATACGTTTCGAGGACAGGTTACTCCTTAATTCATCACAAATATCCATCGGAGATGCCGTATCCTGGGTAAAAACACATGGCGGTCTGGCAATTCCATCTCATATAGACAGCCCCACATTCAGCATTATCAGCCAGCTCGGATACATACCGGACGACATCCCCTTCGATGCCCTGGAGGTTCGCAATAAGAACAGCATACCGGAATTACTGCCTTATATCATGAGAAAAGACCTTCCGTTTGTCACATTCTCCGACGCACACTATGTGAACGATATTGGCATAAGAAAAACCCAGTTGTATCTTAACGAGCCAAGCTGCAAAGAAATTGAAAATGCTTTTAAAGCATTAGGGTAGAATAATATGCTTGTGGTTTAGTTTGCCTGGTAAGATAAAAACATATGCATCAACGAAACACAGTGTAACAAAAAAATACACAATTGTTGACCAACTATTGCTTGAAATATATGATAAATTGTTTAATATGCTTATTTTATTTAAAAAACCTGTCGGGGCACCGTATTTGCATAATAGCATATCTATAAGACAATTATCACAAATGGACTCTCTCAGGAAATACAGTCCATGATGGATGATATTTGCGCACACATTACTGACATAGCAGCCAATTCTCTCGCAGCAGGCGCAAAAAAGGTTCTTGTTTTCATTGAGCTGAGCAAGGTAAATAATATATTATCATTAAAAATATCCGACAACGGAAAGGGAATGGACAAAGAAACTGCTGCAAAGGTTGTAGACCCGTTTTATTCTACGAAAACAGGAAAAAAAGTGGGTCTGGGGATCCCTCTCCTGAAAGGAACGGCAGAAACCTGCGGAGGGAGTTTTGCACTGACCAGCAGCACAGGGGTCGGAACTGAAATCGAGGCATCCTTCCTCTTAAACCATCCGGACCTGCCTCCTCTCGGCAAGCTGAAGGACACAATCCTTATCCTGTCTGTAAGCAATCCTGAAGTAAATTTTTCTTTTGAAATAAAAACCGATGAAAGGGATTTCCTTTTTGATACAGAAGAAATCAACAAGATACTCGATGGGTTGCCTATTAATGATCCTGAGGTAATGAAATTTATCACTAAATATCTTGACGAATACTTAGAATTCATTTAAATTTTAGCGTTTTTAAAGAAGGAGGCACACATATGAAATTAGAAGATCTGAAGAAAATAAGAGAACAGGCTTCAAAGGAAATTGAATTAAGGCAGAAACAGGCGCGTGTCAAGATTGTCGTTGGCATGGGTACAAGCGGCATCGCAGCAGGTGCACGTGATGTGATCAAGGTTCTCCTCGATGAGATCGCCACACATAACCTCGCCGATGTTATGGTAACCCAGACAGGCGAAAAGGGACTCGCTTCCCATGAACCCATGATTGAAGTTCATGAGGAAGGGAAGGAAGTGGTGGTTTATGGGAACATAGACGCGGAAAAGGCAAAAAGGATTATTGCCGAGCACATTGTAAACCACAAGCCCGTTTCTGAATATGTGATTGAAGTTAAATAAAAGAGGGGGGTGATCTGTTTTGTATAGAGATGAGATACTGAAAAAATTTGATCCACGACTGGACAACATCCTTTATATATTACATGAACTTCAGGATAATAACCCGCAGCACTATCTGGCAAATACGGATATTGAAAAGTGCGCTGATTACCTCAATATCCCGTACAGCTACGTTCACGGCGTTGTGACCTTCTATTCCATGTTCAGCCTTAAACCGAGGGGACGCTATATCATAAGACTGTGTGATTCCCCTCCCTGCCATTTAATGGGCTCAGAATCATTGCTCGACTATCTTAAAAAGAAGCTCAAGGTAGATACAGGAGAAACAACTGCGGATGGCGTGTTTACCCTGGAGATTACAAGCTGTCTCGGCATATGCGGTGTGGCGCCCGCATTGATGATGAACGAAGAGATGATCGGCAATCTTACACCGGAAAGGGTTGATACCGTCCTGGAGGAGAGGAGACAAAAATCATGAACATTGTACGAAACCACATTTTAATAAGTATCGACGCCGGCACCCTTATGTCAGGCGCACGCGCCGTTGAAGATGCCCTTGTGAAAGAAATTGCAAAACAGGGTCTGGATAAAGAGGTATCGGTACTGGAAACAGGGAGCGTAGGCATTACAGGCAGGGGTGTTATTCTTGTAGTCTACCCTGAAGGTATTTATTATGCAGATGTTACCCCGAACGATGTTCCCGAACTGGTAGAAGAACATTTACTTAAAGGACGGCCACTAACGAGGCTTATCCTCACTGAAGCCCCGAAAAGGACAATAATCACAAAAGAAAAAACGGGTCTTATGAAAGAACAACCCCGTATCGTGCTTAAGAACTGCGGGTTTATCGATCCGGAAAATATCGATGAATACATCGCTGCCGGTGGATACGAAGGCATTGCAAAGGCGCTTCAAACAATGACCCCTGAAGATGTTGTGGCTGAAGTCAAGTCTTCCGGTTTGCTGGGAAGAGGCGGCGCAGGTTTTCCCACAGGCATGAAATGGGATTTTGCCATAAAAACCCCTGGAGATGAAAAGTTTGTTATCTGCAACGCCGATGAGGGCGAACCGGGAACATTCAAGGACAGACTAATCCTTGAAGGAGAC
Organism: uncultured Syntrophorhabdaceae bacterium; assembly: GCA_964393225.1. GTDB lineage: Bacteria > Desulfobacterota > Syntrophorhabdia > Syntrophorhabdales > Syntrophorhabdaceae > MWEV01. The sequence goes on along the minus strand of CAYMTB010000088.1, from coordinate 7,004 downwards.
CCCCATAAACTGATTGAAGGCATGCTCATCGCGGGTTATGCAATCCGGGGTACAAGGGGTTTCGTATATATCAGGGGCGAATACAGCCTTTCCATCGAGCGGATTGAAAAGGCTATTCTTGACGCGAGGGCATACGGGCTCCTTGGAGAAAATATCCTTGAAAGCAGTTTCAGCTTCGACATCGTTGTGATGAAGGGTGCCGGCGCTTACGTATGCGGCGAGGAAACAGCTCTTATCGAGTCCCTTGAGGGCAAAAGAGGACATCCTCGGAATAAACCCCCGTTCCCGATAAATGCAGGACTATGGGGTAAACCGACACTTGTCAATAATGTAGAAACACTGGCGAACGTATCTGAAATCATCAGGAACGGAGCAGAATGGTACAAGGGCTACGGCACAGAGAAATGCAGCGGAACTAAGGTTTTTACCATCCTTGGTCATGTCGCGACACCTGGACTCGTGGAAACAGAGATGGGCACCACTTTGAAAGATATTATCTTTGAATACGGCGGCGGTATCAAAAACGGAAAAGCCTTTAAGGGAGCGCTCGTCGGCGGAGCCGCAGGCGCCTTTATAGGCCCTGACATGCTCGATGTGAAAATGGACTTCGTAAATTTGAAAGAATACTCTGCAGCCCTCGGTTCCGGAGCAATTCTCGTCATGAACGAAGATACCGACATGGTAGATATGCTAAAAAGCGTACTGCACTTCTTCAAACACGAATCCTGCGGTCACTGTGTCCCCTGCAGGCTTGGAACAGCAAGGCTGGTAGAGCTTATTGACGGTATTGCCGCATCAAAAGGAAAGGAAGAAGATATCAATCAGCTTCTCGAAATCACCAAGGTCATGAAGGATTCCTCTTTCTGCCCATTAGGACAATCGGTAACCCTCCCTGTTTCGAGTGCCCTGAAATATTTCAAGGATGAATTCATGTCACATGTAGCTTCTTAGATAAATAACAAATCATTGAATAAACAGGGGGCTGTAATTGAAAACGATTAAAGCACAAATAAATCATATAGAAGTTGAAGTCAAGGAAGGAACAACAATCCTTGATGCTGCAAAAAAAGCAGGTTTCACAATACCTACCCTCTGCCACCACGCTGATTTAAAACCGCAAGGCTCTTGCGGAATCTGCGTAGTTGAGGTTGAAGGTTTTCCGGCCATGAAAAGGGCCTGCATGACTGAAATGGTAAACGGATGGAAGATCCATACTAATTCAGCGCAGGTGAGGGCTGTCAGAAAAGGCTTGCTGGAACTGATACTTTCAGATCACGAGATGAATTGTCCCGCCTGTATTAAAAACAATACCTGCGAACTTCAGCAACTTGCAACTACAATCGGTTTGACGACCCTTAATTACCCGCAGAATCTTCCAAGGAAAAAGATTGATAATACAAGTGTAGCCATTGTGAGGGATCCCAATAAATGCATCCTATGCGGGAGATGTATCCAGGTTTGCACAGAGATACAGACCGTAAATGCCCTTGCGCTGGACAAAAGAGGTTCCGATACAACCATCACGGATGCATTTGATGCCGGTCTCGGCAACAGCGTTTGTGTGAACTGCGGTCAGTGTACTGTTTACTGCCCCGTTGGTGCATTATATGAAAAAAGTTATGTGGACAAGGTTTGGGAGGTTATTAATGATCCCGGCAAACATGTTGTGGTACAGGAAGCCCCTGCGGTAAGGGCAATGCTCGGAGAAGAATTCGGCATGGAACCGGGCACGCTTGTGTCGGGAAAAATGCATGCAGCCCTGAGACGGATGAAATTTGACGCGGTTTTTGATACAAATTTTACCGCTGATCTAACAATCCTTGAAGAAGGGACAGAAGTCATAGGCCGAGTAAAAAATGCCGGCAAACTGCCGGTTATTACATCCTGCAGCCCCGGCTGGGTAAAGTTTATGGAAACCTTTTATCCGCATTTATCCGAATACGTCTCTACGGCAAAATCACCCCAACAGATGTTCGGCACCCTGTCAAAGACGTATTACTCTGAAATCAAAGGAATCCCGCCTGAAAAAATTGTCTCTGTTTCCGTTATGCCATGTACTGCAAAGAAATTTGAATGCAACAGACCGGAGATGAACGACAGTAATTACCAGGATGTCGATTATGTCCTTACAACCAGAGAGATCGCGCGAATGATGAAAGAGGCAGGCATTGACCTGAAAGAAATGCCTGATGAACCGGCTGATAACCCTATGGGAGAATATTCCGGAGCAGCAACAATCTTTGGCGCAACCGGCGGTGTAATGGAAGCAGCCCTGCGTTCCGCCTATTTTCTTATCACCGGCAAAGAGCTTGAGGATGTTAATATTCTTCCTGTACGGGGAATGGAAGGCGTTAAAGAAGCAGAAATTGATGTGGGTGGGCTGAAGTTAAAGGTTGCCGTTGCCCATGGTCTGGGAAATGCGAGAAAAATACTCGATAAAGTTTCCACTCAATTAAAAGACGAAGGAAAGAGTGAATACCATATTATAGAAATTATGGCCTGCCCGGGTGGTTGCGTTGGCGGAGGCGGACAACCGTGGGGCAGCAACATGGCAAGAAGGGCCCGCCGCGGTGAGACGCTTCATGAAGAGGACAAATCATTGCCTTACCGCCGCTCGCATGAAAATCCCTCAATCAAGGCAATTTACGAGAAATATCTTGAACAGCCCAACTCAAAAAAGGCACATCACCTGCTCCATACCCATTATTCTAAACGGAGCAAAGTTGATGGTAAGGTAATACTTGATAAATAAATATTTACGAAAAGAACCATCAAGGAGGAAAAATGTCTGCAGAAAATCACTGTACCTGTGCCCAGGTCGATGAAGAGGATTTATACTCGAAACTCGAGGAAATGATTGCCCAGCACAAAGGAAAACCAACAGAACTGATTATGGCGCTTCATAAAGCACAGAACCTCTTCGGCTACCTGCCGAAAAAGGCCCAGGAACTTATCTCGGAAAGTTTGAATGTTCCTATAAGCGCCGTATGCGGTGTAATATCATTTTACAGTTTTTTCTCTACGGTCCCCAAAGGACGCCACACTGTAAAGGTATGTCTTGGAACGGCATGTTATGTCCGCGGCGGACAGCAAACACTTCAAAAAGTAGAAAAAGAGCTTAATACAAAGGTAGGAAGCACAACTGAAGACAGACGTTATTCTGTAGACATTGTGCGCTGTATCGGGGCATGCGGCTTAGCCCCTGCGGTGCTTGTTGATAGTGACGTTTATGGACGGGTAAAATCTACCAAACTTATGGATATTCTCGGTAAATACGAGTAAGGAGGAAGCATGGCTACAGAATTGTTTCGTGCACACCTGTTAGTGTGCGCAGGTGCTGCGTGTGTCTCTTCGGGCTGTCGTGAAATACGTGATGCCCTGGTTATAAAGATTCGCGAACATGGTCTGCAGGATGAGGTGAAAGTTATTGAAACAGGCTGCGTAGGATCCTGTGATTTAGGCCCCCTGGCCCTCATCTACCCTGAAGGCGTTTTTTATCAGAAATTAAAACCTGAAGACGCCGAAGATATTGTATCAGAACATCTTTTAAAAGGAAGGATCGTAGAACGGTTGCTGTACAAGGAACCCGTTACAGCAAAGGCTATTCCATCCATGAAAAGTATCGATTTTTTCAAATACCAGGAAAAGATTGTTCTTCGAAACTGCGGCATAATAAATCCCCTTAATATCGAGGAATATATTGCCAGAGATGGATATATGGCACTTGGCAAGGCACTTACAGAAATGACCCGTGATGAAGTTATCGATGAGGTATTGAAATCCGGCCTCAGGGGAAGGGGCGGCGGCGGCTTTCCCACGGGGTTGAAATGGAAATTCGCAAGACAGTCAGAAGGCGACGTAAAATATGTAGTCTGTAACGCGGATGAAGGCGACCCCGGCGCGTTTATGGACAGGAGCGTACTGGAAGGCGACCCTCACAGCGTTATTGAAGCCATGGCGATAGCCGGTTATGCAATAGGGGCTCAACAGGGTTATATATATGTGAGGGCAGAGTATCCTCTGGCCATTGAGCGTTTAACCTGGGCTATCGGCCAGGCAAGGGAATATAAGTTCCTCGGAAAAAATATTTTTGAAAAAGGCTTTGATTTTGATCTCGACATAAGAATTGGTGCAGGGGCCTTTGTCTGCGGTGAAGAAACAGCCCTGATGATCTCCATAGAAGGGAAAAGAGGCGAACCGAGACCGCGTCCCCCCTACCCTGTCGTTAAAGGTCTTTTCGATTCCCCCACGCTTCTGAACAACGTGGAAACATATGCAAATATCGCTGCCATTATCACAAAAGGTGCTGAATGGTACGCGCAATTCGGAACTGAAAAGAGCAAAGGCACCAAGGTATTTGCCCTTGCCGGCGCTGTCAACAACACCGGTCTTGTTGAAGTCCCCATGGGAACAAGATTGGGCGACCTCGTTTTCAATATCGGCGGAGGCATAAAAAACGGCAAGAAGTATAAGGCTGCCCAGCTTGGAGGACCTTCAGGCGGATGTATCCCTGTGCAGCACCTCAATGTTCCGATTGACTATGAATCGGTAATAGAATTAGGTGCGATAGTTGGCTCCGGCGGCCTCATTGTTGCCGATGAAGACACCTGCATGGTTGATTTTGCACGCTTTTTCCTCGATTTCACCCAGGATGAATCGTGCGGCAAATGTCCCCCCTGCCGGATAGGCACGAAGAGAATGCTTGAGATACTTACCCGCATCACGCATGGCAAAGGAGAAGAGGGCGATATCGACAAGCTCGTAGAACTTTCCACTCGTATAAAACAGGCGGCTTTGTGCGGCCTGGGGCAGACAGCGCCCAATCCTGTGCTTTCAACGCTCCGCTTCTTCAAAAATGAATACGAAGAACATATAAGGGATAAACACTGCCACGCAGGTGTATGTAGCGCGCTCTTTGATGCGCCGTGTCAGAATGCCTGCCCTACAGACCAGAACGCCTGGGGATATGTAACCCTTATCAGCGAAGGTAAATTCAAAGAGGCAATTGCAGTGATAAAGGAAGATAACCCCTTCCCTGCGGTTTGCGGTCGTGTCTGCATCCATCCATGCGAAAGCAAGTGCCGCAGGAGCCAGATAGATGAACCGGTTGCAATTTGCTCGTTAAAGAGATTTGCTGCTGACTATGATATGAACTCCTTTGAGCCGTACCGTCCTGAAGTAGCTCCTGCAAAGGAGGAGAAGATCGCCATCGTAGGCGCTGGTCCTGCGGGCCTTACCGCAGCCTATTATCTCGCCTGCAAGGGCTATAAAGTAACTGTTTTTGAGGCATTGCCAGTGGCAGGCGGTATGCTTGCGGTTGGAATACCGGATTACAGGCTTCCCAGAGAGATATTAAATCACGAAATCAAAACCATAATCGACCTTGGAGTAGAGATCAGATATAATATGGCAATAGGAAGGGACTTTACCTTTGATGATCTTTCAAGGGGTGGCTATTCTGCTGTACTGCTTGCTACGGGCGCACACAAAGGCCAGAAACTCGGCATCGACGGAGAAAAGGCTGACGACGTGCTCGATGGGGCAACGTTCCTCCGCAATCTCAACCTGGGAAAGGCCGTTAAGGTTGAAGGCAATGTTGCAGTTATAGGCGGAGGAAATGTTGCAATAGACGCTGCACGGTCTGCCCTGAGGATAGGCGCCAAAGAGGTGTTTGTCCTTTACCGGAGAGAAAAAGATGACATGCCGGCCTACGAAGAAGAAATAGTTGATGCAGAACATGAAGGAGTGAAAATCTATACACTCGTTGCGCCGAAAAGGATTATTGAAGAAAACGGCAGGGTAAAAAAGATTGAGTGTCTTCGTATGTCCCTTGGTGAGTTTGATGCCGGCGGCCGGCGGAAGCCAAGCCAGATTGAAGGATCAGAATTCACCCTTGACGTGGAAACCGTCATTGCTGCTATAGGCCAGGTACCGGATACATCATATGTGAACGGCGACGGCATTAAGACAGCTAAAAACGGCACAATAGAAGTGAACCTCGCCAGCCTTGAAACCACAAAAACAGGTATTTTTGCAGCCGGAGATAATGTACGGGGACCTGCGTCGGTCGTCCAGGCAATCGCGGACGGAAAAGAGTCTGCAAGGTCAATCGATAAATATCTGGGCGGCGATGGTGTATTTGCTTCATCATCCCGGGATGAACTTCTTTCAATGAAGGTATCCTACAACGAAGAGGCCTACCAGAAAGAAAGAATACGGGAAGAAATGCCTGCGCTTCCGCTTTCAGAAAGATACAGGAGTTTTAAAGAGGTTGTCCTTGGCTATCCTGTAAAAACAGCAGTTGAAGAGGCAAAAAGGTGCCTCCACTGTTATATAAGGGAAGAGGAATAACAAAAAGGGAGGCATAGGCAGTTATGATTACATTAACCATAAATGGTCAAAATATAGAAACTGAAAACGGCAGCACAGTACTGCAGGCTGCGAGCAAAGCAAATATTCACATCCCTACACTCTGCTTTTTACCTGAGGTTCAGGCAATAGGGGCATGCAGGGTCTGCCTGGTAGAGGTTGAAGGTATGGGAAACCTGCAGGCCGCGTGTGTATTTCCGGCTACAGAGGGCCTTAAGGTACACACCAATACAGAAAAGGTAAGGAAGGCCCGCAAATTTTCAGTGGAGATGCTTCTCTCCAATCATTCGATGGATTGCCTTACCTGTGCCCGCAACCTTAACTGCGAACTGCAAAAGATTGCCCATGAATTAGGCGTGAGCGAAATACGGTTTACCGGCGTGAAAAGCAAAGGCGGTATAGATGACTCATCGCCATCCATCAGAAGGGATAACGGTAAATGTATCCTGTGCCGCCGCTGCGTTACGGTATGCGAAAACGTGCAGTCCGTAAATGCGCTTTCCTTGCAGGGGAGAGGTTTTGAAACACGGGTCGAGGCCGCTTTCGGCAATGGTCTTGGCGACGTTGCATGCGCAAATTGCGGACAATGCACGCTTGTATGCCCTGTCGGCGCCATTACAGAAAAAGATGACACC
>CAYMTB010000087.1:0-12874 GCA_964393225.1 uncultured Syntrophorhabdaceae bacterium | reverse complement strand
ACCCAGGAGTACATTAAGCCAGGCAACGCTTCTCGTACCGCCTATAAGGCAGATGAGGAGCATGATGACAGTCATGTATAGAGCGCCGAACCAGAAGGGCACTCCTACCGCCGCGTTCATGCCGGCACCGATGCCGACCGCCTGTAGTCCCAGATAAGGAAAGAGAAAAAGCACAAGGAGGCAGCCAACAAGTATCCTCAGCACCGGAGATTGGTACCGCTCGCCAAGATACTGAACGGGTGACAGAAAACCATACTTCTTTCCTGCTGCCCAGAGTTTGGGACCGATAAAAATATACAGAAAGGCGAAGGAAACGAAAGAGAAGAAGAGGATGAAACCGGGACCCGTATTATATATTGTCCCTGGAAAACCGTAAAATGTCCATGCGCTTGATATTGCAAAGTAAACATAGAAAAACATGACGAATGTACCGATTGCTCTTCCCGCGAGAAGATAATCGGCTGCTGTCTTGCTTGCCAGTTTGTAACCGTAGGCACTGATGAGCACCAGTATTACACCTAAAATCAGCACTATCCAAATCATATATTCTCCTTTCTATTTTTTGTTGGGCTCACACCTGTGCCCGTAAGAAGGCCGCTCTCTCTCGCCCACATTGTGGACTTTAGCACCTGATTTTTCATACGCTTACCTGTATGGCCAGTATTTTGTCGTATAGATCCAGAATGAAACCAGCCATATAGTGGTATGAAGTGTGTAAAAGAATACGGCAAGCGGCATCCAGCCGAATATAAGGTATGAGGTGTTCTGTAGAACAAAAGGAAGAATGAATACATACCAGATACTGCTAAGAGCCAGTATCCATAACAGGATTCTACCCGACGTGTGGCCTGTAACTTCTCTCATGGTTATACCCCCTTTAAATTTGATCCGGGCCGGAGAAGGTCCCCGGCCCGGTATTTACTTCCTGCCTATTTGCCGTACTGTTCCCGTAATTCTCGTTTTAGGATTTTGCCTGCAGCATTGCGGGGCAACTCAGGGATTATATGGACTATCTTAGGAACCTTATATCCTGCAATCTTCCCTTTGCAGAAATTAGTGAATTCACCGGATTCCACATTGTTTCCATTCCTAAGAACAATAATGGCAGCAACCGCTTCTCCCCATACTGGATGGTACACGCCTATTACACATGATTCCTTGACATCCGGATGGGTGTGCAGAATCTTTTCCACTTCTGCCGGGTAAACATTCTCTCCACCTGTAATGATCATATCTTTTAACCGGTCGATAACCCTGATGTATCCGTTTGCATCGATGGAACATACATCCTCTGTGTGGAACCATTCTCCTTCAAAGGCCTTACTCGTTGCCGCTTCCTTTCGCCAGTAGCCGAGAGACATACCGGGTCCCCGTATGATCATCTCCCCAACACCGCCATTTGGAACCACCTTGTTGTTTTCATCAACAATGAGGACCTCCATGTCATAGCTTGCCCTGCCGCACGATTCAAGGATAGCGTGATCTCCCCTGTCAAAGGCTTCTTTAATATCTCGGACCGAGAGGTTTGTTGTAACACCTGTTGATTCGGTGGTTCCATGATGTTCGCCGAGGATATTGCCGAAGGTATCGATAAACTGTTTGTAAACAGACGGTATAATCCCTGCCCCTGCAAACCAGAGAGTTCTCCAGCTTGAAACATCGTATTTTTTGTAATCGGGGGAATCGAGCATCATCATTACCATGGGAGTTGCAAACATGCCGGCCGTCAATTTTTCTTTTTCGGTGTTTGATAAAAAGAGGTTCACGTCCCACCGTGCAAAGATATAAGCCGGGCAAGCAGTATAGAAACTCCCGAAAAAGGTATAGTGGGCGGTAATGTGGTACATGGGACAAATAATGAACATACGGTCATCCATGGTTAAATCGTTGTTTTTAGAACAGACGCGTCCTGCATGATAGAAATTCGCGTGGGTTTGCATGACCCCTTTGGGGAGCCCAGTTGTACCGCTTGTATACATGAGCATTGCGATATCATCTTCAAATATCGTAATCAGCTGATCTGCAGGTGAGGCATTTTTGATCAGCTCTTCGTAGTCGTACCATCCTTCCGGTTTTTTCTCCGGCTCCCCAAAATAGATGAAGTGCTTAATCGAAGGGATGGAGTCTTTTATTTTTTCTGCAATTTCAACAAACTGCTGCTGAACAATAAGTATCGTAGGCTCTGCATCGGCAAGCACGGCAGCTATTTCCGGCGGCGCAAGTCTGAAGTTGCAGACAACAAAAATCAGCCCTGAATTCGGTACGTTAATTGCCGATTCCATATATTCGAAACTGTTCTGGCTGAGTATGGCTACCCGGTCGCCCTTTCGTGCACCTATGTCATATAGCGCATTCCCCATCCTGTTTGCTCTGTCCTTCATCGTCTGATAGGTAAAAACCCGGTCGCCTTCCACTTCTTTCATAGCAACCCTGTCCGGGTACAACATTGCGTTTCTATTTAGTAAGGTTCGTATTGTAGAAAATGTTCTTCCTATTGACATTGGAGCCCCCTTCTTTTTGGGATTTATATTAACTCTTAGCCTCCATAAAGCAATTATGGTGCCAAAACCGCTTTATCTAATCCTGTCTTCAATATTAGACATTTTCTCATTTTCAGGGAGTGTATTTTGCTGTACCTGGCAAATACATCATGTATTAAGAATAGTCATGGGGGTGTATTAAAAATAGCCACACACAAAACAAATATTCATTGCAATGTTGTATCATTCTATTGTCAATTATTAATCTGAGATGAACGATAAGAGCAAAACAAAGCAACAACTCATACATGAAATGGCTGAAATGGGCCGGCGGATTACAGAACTGGAAGAATCCAGAAGGGGTTACGAAAAAACCGCACAGGCGCTCAGTGAATCAGAGAACAAGTTCAGAGACTTAGCGGAAAAATCTGTAGTAGGTATTTATCTCATTCAGGATTGGGTGTTCAAGTATGTAAATCCCAAATTTGCTGAAATATTCGGCTACCCCGTCAACAGCCCTTTCACTGGAATACGGCCGGAAGATGTGGTCCTGCCGGAAGACTGGCACATGGTAAAAGAGAATATACGGAAAAGGATAACAGGTGAGGCTGAATCGATTCACTCTGAATTCAGGATAATAACAAAAAATCAGGAAATCAGAACCGTTGAGGTTTATGGTTCCCGTACCTTGTTTCAGGGGAGATCTGCGCTAATAGGAACTCTACTTGATATTACCGAACGCAAACGATCAGAAAAACTACTGAAAGAGGCCGAGCAAAAATACCGCAGCATTTTTGAAAATGCTGTTGAAGGTATTTTCCAGACTACCCCGGAGGGTCAGCTTATCGCGGCAAATCCGGCTCACGCAAAGATACTTGGATACGATTCACCGGAAGAGCTTATAGAATCACTTACGGATATAGGGCATCAGATCTACGTTGAGCCTGAATTACGCTCAGAGTTTATCCGTGCCCTTGAAAGGGATGGAGTATTATTCGGCTTTGAACTTGAGCTCTACAAAAAAGACGGGAGTAAAATCCTGGTTTCAATGAATGCCCGCGACGTACGTGATACAGATAACAAAAGCCTCTATTACGAAGGTACTATTGTAGATATCACTGAAAAGAAAATAGCGGAAAACGACCTCCGCATTCTCAATGAATTTAATAAGGCAATTATCGATAATGCCCCCGTTGCTATCTTTACCCTTAACAAAGATGGAATGTTCACCAGTATAAACCCTGCCCTCGCCTCTCTTTCAGGCCTGGGGTTGAAGGCTGAAGAAAAACTCATCGGATTCAACTGGCTTAAAAACCAATACACGATACAATGCGGTCTTTCCCGGCATATTGAGGGAGGATTGCGCGGCGAACCCTTCCAGTTATGGGATTTTCCTTTTATGAATTACAGAGGTGACAAAAACATCTTCATGGATTTTCAAGGAGTTCCCTTAAAAGGGAAAACCGGAGATATTGAAGGACTTCTCTGTATTATTGAAGAAACAACGGACCGCGTGAAGACGCAGGCCAAATTGATGCAGGAAGCAAAGATGTCAGCTATCGGGAAGCTTGCAGGCGGCATTGCCCACGAGTTGAACAATCCTCTTGGCACGCTGGTGGCTTACTCTGAACTTGCCGGCAACTGTTTTACGTCTCTTCGGGACTCCTCGACAAAACTATCTGAATTACAGAAACTCAAGGGATATCTTAAAATAATTGAGGAAGAAGCCTTCCGCTGCAAAAACGTAACTACTGATATCCTAAGCCTGTTTCAGAAAGAAGGCCTGGAAATCACCAGAATAAATGTCAATCAGCTTCTCAGCACTATTCTTGAACTTATAAATACTGATAAATCGAATGTAAGATTTATTATGGAAGTATCCTCATCTTTACCTTTTATTATGGGTGACAGAAATGCCCTACGGCAGGTTTTTGTGAATATCATTCACAACGCAATGGATGCTATTGAGGGAAGGAAATATGCGACAATATGGATAAAAACCAAGCTTGTCAATAATTGGGTAATTGTCGAGATAGAAGATAATGGTACAGGCATTCCTGAAACGATCATCGATAGAATTTTTGAACCGTTTTTTACAACAAAAGAGCCGAAAAAGGGCACAGGTCTCGGGCTTTTTCTTTGCTATGATCTTGTGAGCGACATGGGGGGAACTATAAAGGCGGAAAGTAAGCCCGGACACAGAACCACGTTTACCCTTTCTTTCCCGGCACAAAAGAAAATAAATAAAGGATAAACCAAAGATGATCCGCATTTTGATTGTAGACGATGAAACAAGGCTTGTTGATGCCTTTACGGTTCATTTAACCGAAGAGGGGATGAAGGTGTTTGCTGCCTCCAATGCTCGGGAGGCCCTTTCTGTTTTGAAAAAAGAGAGTATCGACGTTGCGGTCCTCGATATACGACTTCCTGATACAGACGGGGTTGAATTGCTTTTAAAGCTCAAGCAGATTGAACCTACGATGGAAGTGATAATGCTTACAGGCCATGCATCAGTATCAACGGCTATTCGATCCATGAAACTCGGCGCCTATGATTATCTGACCAAACCATGTAAAATGTCGGAGCTTTCCAGTGTAATTTCAAAGGCGTACGAAAAAAAGATACTGAAGGTAAAAACTATCGTATTGGAAGAGCATCTCCACAGAATGGGAATTCACGACGACTTTGTCGGGACAAGCAGGGAGATGGAAAAGGTAAGAAACCTGATTTCACTGGTAGCCCCTTCTAATGCCCCTGTGCTTGTTCTGGGGGAAACAGGCACAGGGAAAGAACTTGTGGCAAGGGCTATACACGACCTTAGCCCGCGATCCCGCCACCCTTTTGTTCCCATCAACTCAAGCGCATTACAGGAGACCATGCTTGAGAGTGAGCTCTTCGGACATAAAAAAGGGGCGTTTACAGGTGCAGAGAGTGACAAGCTTGGTCTTCTCGAAATAGCCGATCACGGCACCTTTTTTGTGGACGAAGTGGGCGATATGGGCGTGAACATCCAGGCGAAAGTCTTACGGGCCCTCGAGACCGGGGTATTCAGAAAACTGGGAGACACAAAGGAGACAAAGGTGGATGTCCGCTTCATATTCGCAACCAACAAGGAACTCAAAAGGGAAGTCGAGGCGGGCAGGTTTCGCAAGGATCTCTTTTTTAGAATAAACACCTTTGTTGTTAATCTTCCGCCGTTGAGGGAAAAGAGAGAGGACATTCCCCTGCTGATTAACTATTTTCTTAATAAATTTACCAAAGGGGGCAGGAAAAAACTGTTTTCCCAGGGGGCAATAGAAATACTTACAGCATACGAATGGCCCGGCAATGTCCGGGAGCTTGCCAATGTCGTTGAGAGATCTGTCCTGGTAAGCAGCCATCGTGAGGAAATAGTTGCAGATGATCTCTCCGAAGGACTGATAAATGAGGTGTCATGTATAAAAGATACCGAAAAACCCCAGTCAGAAGGCAGGATACTAACACTTGCCCGGATGGAAGAGGAATATATTCAAAGGGTCTTGAGTTCTGTTAAAGGTAATAAAAGCAGAGCCGCCCGTCTTCTTGGTATAAGCCGGAAAAACCTCTATGACAAAATTGAACCAAGCCATAAAGGCAGTGATGAGGCGGCCACAGATCCAGAGGACTAAAACGTATAAATGCCCTCCCCTGCCTTATTACCCCAATAGCAGACTTCCCGACCAGGTTGTACTTATAAGACCTTGACAAAAAGCCGTTATCAGGTAACAATACATATATAATAATTAGGTAGTTGCCTTAAAAAGAGGAGAGCGCTGTGAAAAGAACCATACGGGCACAGATATTCCTTGTATCTGTCTTTGCCGGCCTCCTTCTTTTCTCTATTTCGGTTTTCACTACCTTTGCATCGGCACAGCAACCTGTCTCCTATACCATTTCCGGTTCAGTAAAACATCTTGCCACCCAGGTCTCTCTCAACGATATCATCATTACCGTAAAGGATGTTTCCGGTGGACAGACAGCAGGGGTGACCACCTCCGATGCATCAGGTAACTACAGCCTCTCACTTTTATCTCCCCGCACCTATACCCTTCTGGCATCAAAGACCGGCTATTTTGATTCTTCACCGCCTGATCTTGTAGAACTTACCGATATAAGCCCCAATGCCATAGTAAATCTCTCCATGATGCCCCAGATGGATTCTCTTTCCCTCTCTGCCGGCTGGAACTTTATCTCCTTTCCTCAGCTTCCCTCCTCGTCTGCCTCCATAGAGACGGTGCTCAAGGATGTATCCCCTCAAGTCCGTATCGTATGGGGCTACGACAACGTAAACAAGGTCTGGCTGAAATATTCACACTCAACCTCAACCTCAACCTTAACCTCATTTGAATTCAGCAAAGGCTACTGGATCTATATGGATGCACCGGGCACCATCAGCCTTATCTCCTGGTTCCCGCCAACCCCCACTTCCATCAGTCTCACAACAGGCTGGAACCTCATCGGGTACAATGGCCCGGACAATACAGATGTGCTGACGGCTTTAAGCGGCATCTCCGGCAAATGGTCCATCATATGGAACTGGGATAACGGGCAATGGTACGGGAAGCATACAGCGATAGCTTCTCTCCCTTCACCGATTCAGCCGCTTGCCACCTTCAGCAGGAGCAGGGCTTACTGGATACGGGCAAAGGAGGCAACCCTCTGGGATCAGTTTATTTACAATGCCGCCATCCAGGAAGGGCAAGCCGCCGCCCAGGACATCATCGATCGGGGCCATGCCTCAGCACTCACCATCGCCCTTGTGGACGCCAACCGCATCATTTGGACACAGGCCTTCGGCATCGCGGATCGTGAGGCCGGTCAGGCCCCTTCCGACACGACGATGTTCGGTATCGGCTCGGTGAGCAAGATGTTCGCGGCGATTGCAGCGATGCAGCTTGTGGAACGGGGAGTGATCAATCTCGACACGCCGCTTGTCAATTATCTACCGGCCTTCCGGATGGCCTCGGTCAATTACGATAAGATCACGATCCGGATGCTCCTCAACCACTCCTCGGGCTTCCCGGGAACCGACTATCACAATGTTGAAACTACATCCCCCGTGCCGGGATACGCGAATCAGGTACTCCAGACGCTTTCCACGGCCCGGCTCAAGGCCCCGCCGGGCTACATGAGCGTCTATAGTAATGACGGCTTCACCCTTATTGAGGCGCTCGTCCAGGCAAGGACCGGCAAGAGCTATGTCCAGTTTGTCCAGGACGAGATCCTCACACCGCTCGGCATGAACAACACCAGCCATACCATCAGCGCATTCCCTGCAGGCTCGTACGCCAAGGCTTACGCGGGAGATATGGTCCAGCCGCAGGAGTTCGTGAATGCCTTCGCTTCGGGTGGTATCTACTCGACTGCAAAAGATATGGCACGCATTGCAATGATGTTCCTGGGCAACGGAGCGATAGGTGCCACACGCATCCTTTCCGGTGCTTCCGTTGCCCAAATGGCCGTGGATCAGACCATTGGCACCTTCAACCCGGTCCGTTTCGGCTCCACTGCTTTCGGTCTGGGCTGGGACACGGTTTCGCAGCCGGGACTTGCGGCCGTCGGTTTCGATGGGTGGCTCAAGGGCGGCGATGTCACCAGCTACCATGCGGCGATTGCCGTTTCCCCTAAGGCGCAGCTCGGCATTGTGGTGATAGGCGCCTCCGGTTTTGACTCCGGATCAGCAACGACAATAGCGGAGCGGGTGCTGCTTCGCGCCCTGGCGGAGAACGGGCGGATCGCGGCCTTTCCATCGGTACTTCCAAATGTCGTCCCCCCGACGGTACCGGTTCCCGACGGGCTCCTGGCGGCAATCACCGGAGTATATGCCAGTTATAATACAATCGTCCGGATCCCGGACGGCGGCTCGCTGCAGCCCAAAGTACTGTCAACAACTGCCGGCTGGATTGAGGGATGTCCATTGAAGTACCGCGGTGACGGGTGGTTCTCGTGCAACGAGAATCCACTGACGGCGTTTAAGGTCATCGACGCCGGAGGTACGCAATACATGGTGAAGCGCGCTCCCACCGGTTACGGGCATTACCTCGACTACAGTGTGGAGTACCAAAGAGTGCGCGGTACGGCCGGCGGTCTTTCGGCTGCCTGGAGCGGCAGGCTTTCTTCAACCTGGCTTGTGGCGAACGAGCACCCCGATGCGCTGGGGTGGCCGACAATGGACCCGCGACTGCGTCTTGCCGCCGTGCCGGGGGCGAACGGGCTCATTGCATTCATCCCTCCGCCCCCGGCCGATGCCGGGTTCCACATCGTGGATCCTTCGGCGAGCGATACCGTCGCATCGATGATGCTCACTATTCCCCAAATTAACGGACGTGACCTCGACGACCTCAACATTGTTGTGCGCGGAGGAGCGGAGTGGATCCGCCTGGGCAGCTACCTGTTCCAGCCCCTCGCGTCGGTGCCGTTGCTGCCACGCGGTGCCGCGGGCACAGTCATAATCGGTCCCGAGGGCTATGCCGAGTGGCGCTCCGTGGCCAGCGACGTCACCCCGGTCAAGATCACCATTACCACGACCGGCGCATGGAGAATCTATGACCCGGCATTTAAGAGCCTGACGAACGGAAAGGGAAATGGCTCTGCCTCCCTGCCGGCGGGCAGCGGCCCCGGCTATGTGATACTCTTCGGGGATCCGGGACAGACCATAACAATAGCGGTGCAGTAGGAGAAAAACTTATCCTTCGGACTCAGGGGACATCTTTAATAAATAATACCAATTCGGATTCAAAGATAGAACGAGGCGACAAGGAGGAGGCGACAGAGGCGTACATTTTAGTACGTCGAGGAGATGACGACGAAGGCAACAAAGTTATATGAATGAAGGCGAATTGGTATAAGTAAGTGCTTGATGCTCCTCCTATGGAGTGATGATATTTCATTATGCCCAGACACGCAAGACTCGATGCTTCAGTTCTGCTTCATCATGTCATTCTCCCTTGACAAAAAGCCGTTATCAGGTAACAATACATATATAATAATTAGGTAGTTGCCTTAAAAAGAGGAGAGCGCTGTGAAAAGAACCATACGGGCACAGATATTCCTTGTATCTGTCTTTGCCGGCCTCCTTCTTTTCTCTATTTCGGTTTTCACTACCTTTGCATCGGCACAGCAACCTGTCTCCTATACCATTTCCGGTTCAGTAAAACATCTTGCCACCCAGGTCTCTCTCAACGATATCATCATTACCGTAAAGGATGTTTCCGGTGGACAGACAGCAGGGGTGACCACCTCCGACCCATCAGGTAACTACAGCCTCTCACTTTTATCTCCCCGTACCTACACGCTTCTGGCATCAAAGACCGGTTATTTGGATTCTTCACCACCTGATCTTATAGAACTTACCGATACAAGCCCTAACAAGGTCGTCAACCTCTTTATGGAGTCAGAGGTAGCATCTCTCTCCCTCTCTGCCGGCTGGAATTTTATCTCCTTCCCCCAGCTTCCCTCATCCCCTGCCTCTATAGAGACGGTGCTCAAGGATGTATCCCCTAAAGTCCGTATCGTCTGGGGATATGACAACGTAAACAAGGTCTGGTTGAAGTATTCTCCGAACTTATCACTTCGAACTCCGAACTCACTCGACAAAGTCGAGTATGGCAAGGGCTACTGGATCTATATGGATGCGCCCGGTACTATAAACCTCACCTCCTGGCTGCCTCCATCGATCCCCACCATCCAGCTCTATGCAGGATGGAACCTCATCGGGTACAATGGTCCGGACAATACAGATGTGCTGACCGCTTTAAGCGGCATCTCCGGCAAGTGGTCTATCCTCTGGAACTGGCAGAACGGGCAGTGGTACGGGAAGCATACAGCGATAGTTTCTCTCCCTTCACCGATTCAGGCACTTAGCGCCTTCAACCGCAGCAGAGCCTACTGGATACGGGCAAAGACAGATACCCCGGTTGATCCGGGACAGGCAAAAAATGGAGAAATAATCCGCTATTACGAAGCGTTAACGGATACGCTTGTATCAAATAATAAAGTGCCGGGTCTGATTGCCGGCGTCTGGGCCCCTGATCAAAATCTGACCTGGGTTAAGGCAAAAGGGAAAGCCAGCATTGCCTCCGGGGATCTGATGAAGGACTATTACCAGTTCAGGATAGGCAGTATAACAAAGACTTTCACGTATACTGTGCTTCTGCAATTAGCGGATAAAGGACTGCTGAACCTGGATGATAAACTGAGCACATATTTTCCGGATTTCCCGAATGCCGGCAATGTAACAATCAGAATGATCTGCAATCACACGAGCGGAATTTACAATTACAACAAATCTGCCATTTTTACCAGCCAGATGATCACCAACCCTTTGAAGGTATGGGATCCCCAAGAATTCCTGAATATTGCCAGGGATCAGCCATACTATTTTTCACCCGGTACCGGCTACGAGTATTCAAACACAAATACGGTTATGGCTGGAATGATCGTAGAGAAAATTACCGGCAACAAGATTGAATACGAAATCAAAAAAAGGATTATTGAAAAATTAGGCATGAACAATACGTATTACCCGGTCAATAATCTTTTCCCGGGCCAGCACTCCAACGGTTATGGATGGTGGGGTTTTGGTGACTCCAAGGCAGACGTGACCGAAGCATTCGACCCTTCCTGTGCCGGGGCATCCGGTGCCATTGTTTCGGATATATATGATCTGAAAACATGGATCGAAGCTGCGGTGAATGGGACTTTGCTTTCCCCTGCCATGCAGTCTCAAAGACTGACACCGGTCAATTCCACCGAAATCGTCAGCTATGGGTTGGGGTTAGGCTCTATCAATACGGGAAGCAGTGGTTTTGTCTGGGGGCATACCGGTGTGATTTATGGTTATAGAAGCGTCGCTTACTACTGGCCTGCAAAAAATGTAACCATAGTTATTTCATTCAATACGGTGGAAGATGACCCGTCGCTTCTTTTGTTTCAGATGCTTGACAGATTGTAGTGAAGCTATTCATCCGGATGATCTTTGTGTGTAAAGTTACATAAGAGATAAGAGGCTGCATGGAAAACAAGAATGATCCATCATCGATAAAACCATTGAGCTTTTTTGCCTCGGTAAGGGGCAAAACGCTTATATTGCTTCTGATGGTTTCGCTCATCCCCCTCGTGCTGACTGCCGGTTTTGCCTATCTGGAGGCCCGTCGGGCAATGGAGGACCGTATCAAAAATGAGCTCCTGCGGACAGCCCGCAACCATGCCAGCCTGATTGCCTACTTACTGGACGGGTATCTCAATGATGCAAAGACAATAGCCGACAGCGAGCAGATACACCTTTACAGGAGAGATATCCCGCGGGCGCATGAGGCATTGAAAGTCTTCGGCCGCTACTGGGACAAATACCTGAGCATCGGCATAATCTCATCAGACGGGTATGGGGTTGCCTATTCAAACGAAACCCTGGAATATACGAAGAAGAGTAAATATTACCTTGGAGACCGCGATTACTATCACCATGCTATGAAGGGAGAGGCATATATTTCAGACGCTATTGTCAGCAGGGGTGATGAAGGTACCATTATCGTTATGGCAGTTCCCATTATGGATGCCGGTAAAATTGTCGGAGTCCTCGGCGCCGGAATCAGCACGAAACACATGGCCGAACTGCTATCCGAGGCCCGGATCGGCGAGAGCGGCGATGCATATATGATCAACAAGGAAGGATACCTTATCACTCCCCCAAGGTTCACTGCCGACCTGAAGAAACGTGGCGTCATAAAGGAACAGGCAGAGCTCGAACTCAAGATAGATACACCGGCCGTCCGTGAGTTCCATGGGAAAAAGTCCGGTGTTGGTATCTACAGGGATTACCAGGGAAGACAGGTTGTCGGTGCGTATGTGCCGGTTCTCCATAAAGGATGGGGGCTCTTTATCGAACAATCCGAAGAAGAGGCCTTTTCGCCGATAAAAAAGGTTCGGAATGTAATGCTCTTCATCGTACTTGCAGTGGCAGGAATGGTAACGGGTGTCGCGTTTCTTGTGGCTCGCGGGGTCACTGCAAACATCATGAGACTTACAAAGGCGGCCAGAGAACTGCAGGAGGGGAACCTGAAAGCCCATGCGAACGTTACGAGCAAGGATGAAATAGGTCAACTGGGACATGCATTCAACAACATGACTGACCGGATTGGTACCCTGATTACAGACCTTGAAGATGATATAAAAGCCAGGAAAAAGGTGGAGGAAGAATTAAAGCAATATCAGGAGCACCTGGAAGAACTTATAGAACAGCGTACGGAAGAGCTGGCACAAGCCGTGGTAGCAATGCTGGAGGCCAAAGAAATAGCTGAATCCGCCACCAAGGTCAAGGCCGATTTCCTCGCCAACATGAGTCACGAAATCCGCACCCCCATGAATGCCATCATCGG
>CAYMTB010000086.1:0-12909 GCA_964393225.1 uncultured Syntrophorhabdaceae bacterium | reverse complement strand
CTTCGAGTCTAAACTATTGGGTGGAAAGTGTCTCACTTATATTGGCACAGAGGGGCTTTCAATAATCTGTTCGAGCTTTGCAGAGGCATCTTCCATGCCACCGGTATTGAGAATATACTCATCGGCCAATACTATAGGTGTGGCAGTGCCGTATGCAATTTCACGCATATCACGTTCTTCAAATGCATCAGGGGAATCATCCGGTCTTCCCCTTGAGGTTATCCGGTTTAATCTCATAGTTTTTGGTGCAAGGAAAGCTACTACAATACACGCTGCATTTTTGCGGATCAATTCAATTTCGGGCCATGACCGCATGCCTTCAAGAAAAACAAGGGAGTTCTTTGTATCAATAGCCAACAACAAAGCCTTTCTCGTAACGCCCATGCCGTCAATACCTCTTAATTCTGTTGAAACTACTGCCGTATTTTCTGCATTTGGTTCAAGGCCCCGTTTTTTAACCTCTTCCCTTACTACATCTCCCGTTGCATAATAGGGGATGTTTTTTGAATCAGCATACATACGCGCAATATTTTTGCCGGAAGCAGGCATTCCAACGATAACAAGGATTGTCATTATTCCCCCTATATAAAATTTATTAATTACTAAAATATGAGTAAATGAGTAATTAAGTAAATGAGTGATTAAAGCCTGTTCTCTAATGACTAAACAAATAATCACTGAGTTACTTATTAACTTAACTGCTCCTGCCGCTGGCAGAAAAGTAAAGGGTAGACTATAAGCCGGGTCTTGTTTCCCGCTTGCGGCGGGATGGCAATCATTTCTCTTGGATTCAGGTTATCCTGGACCTCATGCGGCCTACCCGGGTTAAAGGATGGGCAATCCTCGCTGCCGGTTAAGGCAGCCCCCTTTTTGGCCTTGCATCGGATGGGGTTTGCCAAGCTGCTTAGTCGCCTAAGCACTGGTGAGCTCTTACCTCGCCTTTTCACCCTTACCTCGCAAGAGGCGGTGTCTTTTCTGTTGCACTTTCCTTAGGGTTTCCCCCAGTCCCCGTTAGGGACCATCCTGCCCTTCGATGCCCGGACTTTCCTCCCCGTTGAACGGAGCGATTACCCGTCTACCCTTTTTTTATTTACTCCATTTTTTGCAAGTTTGTCAGCCAATTTATTTTCTGTTCTCGGTATATATTGTATATCAAAATTATTGAAATGTTTAATAATGGTTTTTGCTTTTTCAACGTATTCGCTTAATTGGTGATTTTTTACTTTATATTTTCCCTGTATCTGATATGCCACAAGCTGAGAATCTGTATAGATAAACAGGTCATGGACTGATGCCTCTTCTGCTTTTTGTAATGCTGCGATTAGGGCTGAATACTCGGCCATATTATTTGTCATATGTCCAAGGTAAATGCTTTCGTTGAGCATTTGATTTCCTTTTTCATCAAACGCGATAATGCCGGCCCCGGCCTCTCCTGGATTGCCGGAAGATGCCCCGTCAATGTATATATGCCATGCCATTATTGTTCTTCAAATTCTTCTTGAAAATAGAATATCCTGTTGCAGCTCGGACAGAGTATAAGTTGTCTGTTCTTCGTGGCCTCGATAAAAAGCTGCGGAGGAATGTTCATAAAGCAGCCCAGACAGACACCGTTTTTAAGACTTACAACGGCAGTTCCTCCCCTCCTTTCGATAAGGGTTCTATAAGTAGTTTTTAAATTCTTGCTTACTATACTCAGTAAATTGTCTCTTTCCTCTTTGAGCTGCCTCACATCTTTATCTATGGTCTCAACCTCTTTTAACAATTTGCTCTTTTTCTGCTCGTACTCTTTTTCATTCTTTTTTAATTGTACAGATAAATGTTCAAAGTCTTTTTTGAGTTCTTCAACCTTTTCCATCAAGGTCAATATATCTTCTTCTGTTTTGTCATTTGTCGATTTTACCGTTTCAATTTCTTTAAGTAAGGCCTGGTACTCTTTATTCGTTTTAACCTCATAAAGCCTGGATTCATGCTTCCTTATCTTTTCTTTATCAGCATCGAGCTCTTTTTCTTTTTTGCGTCTTTCCTTTTCCAGTTCGTCTATAATTTCCTTTTCTTTTGATATTTTGCTTTTCAGCTCCTCAATTTCTTGATCCATTGCTTCAATCATTCTTGGAGCTGAAACCAGCATTTTTTCCTTTTCAATTATCTGTGTATCTAGCTGTTGCGCTTCATAGATAGTTTTTAATTCGTGCTCCAAATTCAGTACCTCCAAAAATTTAAAGGGGGTGAACCGTTTGGAGCACCCCCTTTAATTAATGTTGTTTTATTTTTTAATATATTCATAAAAAAAATCTTTTTTTGGGCCCACCTGGGCTCGAACCAGGGGCCTACCGGTTATGAGCCGGTGGCTCTACCAACTGAGCTATAGGCCCGTTTTTCATAGAATAACCGATACCGCTATTCTTTGTCAAGGGCATGGAAGATTAGTGTAGAAAATTAAATATTTTTCTTTGAATTTTCATTAATTATCTATAAAATGTTTTCAACAAATATCATCGAAAAAAAATCTTTAAGGAGGGGCACTGTATGGAAGCTTCAAGAGTAACCAAGGAAGAACTCATTGAGAAAGCTAAAAAACCTGCGCAGGATGCAATGAAGATGCATCCCTTCTACAAAGGGAAGATTGAAGTTGTGCCAAAATGTGTCATCAGAGATATTAAAGATTTTGCCATATGGTATACCCCGGGGGTTGCAGAGCCGTGCATGGACATTTATAGAGATCCGGATAAGGTTTTCCAGCACACCAATAAAGCGAATATGGTCGGCATTGTTACGGATGGGACAAGGGTGCTTGGCTTAGGTGATATAGGCCCTATGGCAGCCCTTCCTGTCATGGAAGGCAAAGCACTTCTCTTTAAATATCTTGGTGGTGTCGATGCGTTTCCTATTTGTCTTGATACAAAAGACCCCGATGAAATAATCAGAACAGTTAAGATAATATCCCCGGCGTTTGGCGGGATAAACCTTGAAGATATCGCGAACCCGAAATGCTTTTATGTTCTTGACAGGTTGAGAGCCGAGGCCTCCATCCCTGTATGGCATGATGACCAGCAGGGAACTGCTGCGGTTACACTGGCCGGCCTCATTAACGCCTTGAAAGTGGTGAAAAAGAAAATTGAAGATGTGAAAATCACCATGATCGGTATAGGCGCAGCCAATGTGTGCATAACAAAGATGATTATTAAGGCAGGTGCGGACCCGAAGAAGTTTCTCGTTGTCGACTCCAAGGGCATCCTAAGCAGGAAAAGGGATGACATAAAAGCAACCCATAAAGAAAAACTTGAATTCTGCCAGATGACAAACGCGGAAAACAGAGATGGGGATATTGAGGAAGCGATGCGGGGGCAGGATGTGGTGATTGCCCTTTCAAAACCTGGACCGGATACAATTAAAAAGGAATGGATAAGCCAAATGGCAGATGATGCCATAGTGTTTGTTTGCGCAAACCCCATACCTGAGATATGGCCATGGGAAGCAAAAGAAGCAGGCGCCAGGGTAGTTGCTACAGGCAGGAGTGATTTCCCGAACCAGGTAAACAACTCTGTAGGATTCCCTGCGATTTTCAGGGGCACCCTCGATGTGATGGCGCGAACCATTACGGATGAGATGTGCATTGCTGCAGCCTACGAGCTTGCAAAATGCGCAGAGGATAAAGGGTTACGTGAAGATTATCTTCTCCCTACCATGGATGAATGGGAGATATTCCCGCGGGAAGCTGTTGCCGTTGCAAAAAAGGCAATGGAGCAGGGTGTTGCACGTTTGAAATTCACCGAGAAAGAGCTTTTTCAGATGGCAGAGACAAAAATAAAAAGAGCCAGGGATGAAGTAGGCCTCCTTATGGATAAGGGCATTATTGAGGCGTACGTTGAATAGCCTTTAGCGGTTAGCTGTTAGCGTTCAGGATAATAACCATATGTAATTACAAGATTTTATTAACAGCTAAAAGCGTCCGTCCGAAAAGGGCAGTTTTCGGACGGACATTAATAGATTTTAATGCGGGGTGAATTATGAGAGAAATCCATGTAGACAAAATAGTTTCTGCTATAGAGAAACTATTTATTGATGCAAACTACAACCTCTCCGACAACGTTTTAGATGCATTGAGTAAGGCGGCAGAGAAAGAAGGATCTCCTGTCGGCAAAGAGGTTATCAAGGAATTGATTGTCAATGCTAATCTTGCAAGGGATGAGCACATACCTATCTGTCAGGATACCGGGCTTGCAGTAACGTTTATGGAAATAGGTCAGGATGCCCATATCGTTGGCGGGTCACTGGCTGATGCAGTTGCTGAGGGGGTAAGAAGAGGATATAAGGACGGATATTTGAGGAAGTCATGCTGTGATCCTTTTACAAGGAAAAATACAGGCGATAATACGCCGCCCATTGTTCATACAAAGATTGTTCCGGGAGATAAAATAAAGATTGTAGCTTTGCCAAAGGGTGGCGGAAGTGAGAATTATGGCGAAGTAAGAATGCTTGTTCCTTCTCAGGGCAAAGATGGAGTAAAAGCATTTGTACTTGATATGGTAAACAAAGGTGGGCCCAATCCATGTCCGCCAATTATTGTTGGTGTTGGAATCGGGGGCAATTTCGAAACCTCTGCCCTTTTATCGAAGGAAGCCTTAATGGTTCCCCTCGGCGAAAGAAGCAATGATCCTGCTATTGCTGCCATTGAACTGGAGCTCCTTGATGAAATAAATAAAACAGGTATTGGCCCGCAGGGTTATGGCGGTACTGTTACCGCGCTGGATGTGCATATCAAAATGATGCCATGTCACATAGCTTCGCTCCCTGTAGCTGTGAATATACAGTGTCATGCGCACCGTATTAAGGAAATCACGATGTAAAACAGGAAGATACGAAGTTACGAAGATACGAAGTTACGTAACAACTTCTTTCTTTTTCTTTTTTCAACTTCTTAACTTCGCAATTTCCCAACTTCTGACTTTAAAAGGGGTGAGAAATGGAAATCAAAAAAATTACGACTCCACTTGATGATACTGTTATTGAAGGGTTAAGAGCAGGCGATAAAGTATTTTTAAGTGGTTATATATATACCGCGAGGGATGCAGCCCACAAAAGATTTATCGATGCTTTAGAAAAAGGCGAGAAACTTCCTCTTGATATAAAGGGACAGATTATTTATTATTGTGGGCCATCACCAGCTCCTCCCGGCAAAGTCATAGGAGCATGCGGACCAACTACCAGTTCGAGGATGGATGCCTATTCGCCAAAAATGATATCTCTGGGGCTTAAAGGCATGATAGGTAAGGGCAAGAGGTCGCAGGCGGTTAAGGACGTAATAAAGGAGTATAAAGCCATATATTTCGGCGCAACAGGCGGAGCAGGCGCTCTTCTTTCAAAAAGCGTTGTTTCATCTGAAGCAATCGCGTACGAAGACCTCGGGCCGGAAGCGGTCGTGAAACTTGAAGTAAAGAATATGCCGTTATTTGTGATAAATGATATACACGGAAATGATTTGTATGAAGCAGGCATGCAGCGTTACAAGAAGTAGGCCTCCATATTTTATTTTGACATTTTAAGGCAAATATTTTAAAAGAAAAAAAATCATAAGGGGTCAGGATGGGAGAAATACGCATTGGTGTGGTTGGTGTTGGTAATTGTGCGAGTGCCCTTATACAGGGGCTGAATTACTACTCAAAAAAGAAGGATGAAGTGATCGGCCTCATGCACTACGAGATATGCGGTTACAGGCCTGAGGATATAAAGATTGTGGCCGCCTTTGATATTGATAAGAGAAAAGTCGGAAGTCCCGTCGAAGAGGCAATATTTGCAAATCCAAACTGTACAAAGACAATAGAAAAAGACATTCCCAGATCAAATGTGCTTGTTTCCATGGGCCATGTTTTAGACGGTGTTTCTCCGCACATGAAAGAATACCCGGAAAACAGGACTTTTGTTTTATCTGATAAAGAACCGGAAGACGTGGTTTCGGTGCTCAGGGAAAAAAATGTAGAAATCCTTATCAACTATTTACCGGTAGGTTCTGAGGAGGCAGCCCGTTTTTATGCCAGGTGTTGTCTGGAAAGCGGGGTAAGCCTTGTGAACTGTATCCCTGTTTTTATTGCTTCAGATGAAGACTGGATTAAGAAATTTGAAGAGAAGAAAATACCTATTGTAGGTGATGATGTTAAATCTCAGATAGGCGCCACGATTATTCACAGATCACTTGTAAAATTATTTGATGACAGAGGGGTTAAGATAGACAGAACATACCAGCTCAACACCGGCGGGAATACAGACTTTTTAAATATGCTCAGCAGGGACAGGCTTGCTTCAAAAAAGATTTCCAAGACGGAAGCTGTTCAGTCGTCATTGAGCGTACCTATTTTATCAGAGAATATTCATATAGGGCCTTCTGATTATGTCCCCTGGCAGAATGACAATAAGGTATGCTTCATAAGAATAGAGGGCAGGATTTTCGGAGACATACCAATAAACCTGGAGCTCAGACTTTCTGTGGAAGATTCACCAAATAGCGCCGGTTGTATGATAGATGCTATACGGTGCTGCAAAGTCGCAAGAGATAGAAAGGTCGGAGGAGTGCTGGAATCCATATCGGCCTACACAATGAAACATCCCCTTAACCAGTTCCCTGATAGTGAAGCTAGGGAGATGGTGGAGGCATTCATAAAAGGCGAAAGGGAAAGATAGGCATCGCATGTGATTAGCGCAAAGATAGGCCATGCCCTTGATCCTGCATTACTTAAAATTTATTCTCTATTCTTTAAAGACAAAGTTATAAATCCCAATGTTTTCACTATAGCTGGAGTGGTCTTAGCGATCATCTCGTCTTTCTGCATAGCCCTTGGTTTTCTGCTGTTTGGCGCCATCTTCCTTTTTGCTTCAGGATTTTTTGACCTCATGGATGGAGCTCTGGCAAGAAGTACCAACAATGTTACGCAGTTCGGTGGTTTTCTCGATTCTGTTCTTGACCGGTATTCAGATCTGTTCATCATGTTTGGTTTGTTTATTTTTTTTGCAATGCAGAGCGATATCTTCTATGCAATTCTGACGTTCTTTGCATCCATCGGTATTGCAATTATTCCCTATGCCAAGGCAAGGGCTGAAGTATCTTCCATCCAATGCAGTACCGGTATTTTGGAAAGACCTGAACGGTTAATAATATTGTTTATCGGATTGCTTTTTAATCTTTTACCTTATGCTGTTATAATCCTTGCAGTGTTAACCCACGTAACGGTTATCCAAAGAATTATCTTTGTAAAGAAAAGAACTGATCCCTGAGCCTCTTACTTTGCTGTCATATTATAAATTTCTTCTTTCAGTAAATCCTTAGCCATTTCTTTTGGAATATTATTTTTTATGACAACGCCTTTTGAGAAGAGCATAGCTTTGTTTGCACCGAAGGCAATTCCAATATCCGCCTCTCTGGCTTCGCCTGGACCATTGACTTCACATCCCATGATGGCGACATTCAGATGTGCGTCAAAATGGTTAATTTCCTTTTCAAAATTATCAACTATTTCCATTAGATTTGTTTTACATCTTCCGCATGTCGGACATGATATAATATTTATTCCTCGTTTTCTAAGCCCCAGGTTTCTCAGTATATGGTAGGCCGCATCAACTTCGTGGACCGGGTTGCCGGTCAAAGAAACCCTGATGGTATCGCCGATGCCTTCATAGAGAAGTATCCCTATACCGAGAGCGGATTTAATAACACCTGAGAAGATCGGCCCGGCTTCGGTTATTCCTATGTGGACAGGATAGTCAGATACTTTTGAAAATTTTTTATGGGCCTCTATCGTCTGAAAGATGTCTGATGCCTTCAGTGAAACCTTAAGTTCGGTCCAGCCTGAATCTTCAAACATTTTTGTATAATAAAGCGCGCTTTCAACCATGGCATCAGCGTTTGGTTTTCCATGCTTTTTCAGTATTCTCTTCTCTATGGACCCGACGTTGATACCTATCCGCACAGGTGTTTTTGTTTCTTTTGCACAAAGGATGACTTCTTTTATCTTCCTCGTATTGTTGATCGTGCCGGGATTTATCCTTATGGCATTAATACCTAATTCCATGGCTTTGAGTGCGATCTTGTGATCAAAATGGATATCGCCGATCAGCGGCATGTTAATTTCTTTTTTAAAAAATGGGATGATTTTGCATGTATCTTCATGCGGCAGGGCCATCCTTATCAGTTCACATCCGGCCTTTTTCAGCTCTCTTGCCTGGTTCAATGTTTCCTGAATATTATCCGGGTCTGTTTTGAGCATTGACTGGACAACTATAGGGCTGTTTCCCCCGACCGATATTTTACCTATTTGGATTTTCTTTGTCTTTTTTCTTTCCATTTACGCAGTCCTGTGTTGGTTTTTTTAGACTATTTCATATTCGCAATATTTTGCCGGTGAATCAATTGTATACCTTGCGTTTATTGATTGTCAACGTGAGAATGTTTTTTGTTGAAAGTTATTTGTAATACCCTGTTTTTCTTTCCCGGGCTTAAAGGGCTGTTAGTACAAGTTCATGCCGGCTGAGTTCCTGATAGATTGCGGTCAGCTGCTCCAGGCTCCGGGCGGAGAATGTTGCTGTTACCGATATATATTTGCCGCCCGAACTTGTGCTGCTGTGATAGGTCACTTCATCGCCTTTAGCAATATGCTTTTCGACGATGGCGCTAACGACCGCGTAAAACTCGCCGGTGTTTTTCCCCATGACTTTGAGAGGGTACGAACAGGGAAATTGAAGGGCGCTGCCAAGGTTTTTCATGCGGTTTTCTACCTCCACGGGTATCTTTTAAGGTACGCTTCATTTTACCTCATTTCTATTGGATCTTCCACATAGGATTTAAAGGGACGGATTGGGGCCGGACCAAACCATAAAAGCTGTTTTGAGTTTTGGGTTGAAAACATCAGTTCGTATAACATAAAACTTAGCACTCAACACTTAAAACTGAGATATTGTCAATAGTTGTGTATGAGAAAGTTTTTACCGTATCCTTTTTTATCATAATTATGCCGCCTTTATCTCTGTTTCTTCCATCTCTCCGTCGACAAATCTGGTTCCGTTTATCACCTGGGGGATAAGTTTATACCCCTTTATCTTATGCCAGGTCTTCTGTGCCTCAAGTGTGAGTTTGAATACCATTGTAAGGGTGGCCAGTCGTGATCCGCATCCTTTTGTCTTATTGGTTCTTAATCGTACCGTTGCAAAAACTGATTCAATAACATTAGTTGATCTGATATGTACCCAGTGCTCTGCAGGAAAGTAATAGAAAGTAAAGAGGACATCTCTATCTTTTATAAGACATTCACAGGCCTTCTCAAACTTTGTACGATACGCAGAGAGAAAGGCATTGTAAGCAACAAGGGCCTGTTCCTTTGTGGGAGCCAGATAGATATCATGAATCTTTTCTTTTGCCCTGGGTTGCATGCTTTTAGGCATCTTATCAAGGATGTTTGCGGTCTTATGTACCCAGCAGCGCTGTTCCCTTGTTTCCGGATAAACTTCCCTTATGGCTGCCCAGAACCCAAGACCTCCATCACCTATGGCAAGCCTGGGACCTTCAGCAAGACCCCTCTGTTTGAGATCAAGAAGGAGCTCCTTCCATGAAAGTTTGCTTTCACGGTATCCGTCAAGAACAGCAACCAGTTCTTTGGTCCCGTCTTCTGAGGCTCCAATGATAACAAGAAAACACTGCTTTTTATTCTCAGCGTCTTCGAGCCGGACATTAAAGTAGATGCCATCAGCCCAGAAGTAGACATATCGTTTATCGGACAGATCACGTTTTATCCATGCCTTGTATTCTTCTTCCCACTGCCTCTTCAGTCGAACAATTGTATTTGCTGAAAGTCCTTTTGCATTCTCTCCCAGAATAGCAGATAGTGCCCCAGTGAAGTTACCGGTGGATATCCCTTTCAGGTACAATACCGGGATCAGGTTATCAAGAGATGGGATACGACGGAGGTAACGGGGAAGGATGGCGCTGGTAAAGATTTCTTCTTCCCTTTTATCCCTCTTGGCTGTTTTATCGGTATGGGGCCGATACCTGTAAGAATGGAGCGTTCCGGAAGGAATCCGTTACGAACAACCATGCGTCTGCCGTTTTCATCTTTTATCTCTGAGAACAGAGTAATATATTCAGCTACTTCATGTTCTATGGCCGCCTGCAATAATTTTCTGGCACCTTCTTTAATAATCTGTTCCAGCAACGATTGTGATTCTTCTTTTTCTTGATTTTTTGTCTCAACAGGTTCATTATGTTTCATAAGACGTATCCTCCTTTTCACCCCTTTGGCGAGGGGCATGTTGTTTGTTGATGATACTAAAGGATACGTCTTTTTTACTTTCATACACAAGATTTGATTATAGCTCTTTAAACTGTGATGCTGTTTATAAAAAACAAGATTTCATGCTAAGGGAAGACACTCCCGCTCCTTGCTCATGTGTGTGAAGTCGCTTTGAAAAATGTAATGATATAAGTAAGTTATGGCATAGTATTTTTTGTAATTATCTTCTTGACAGCTATTTTAAGATGTGGTGTATTTTTTACATCATTGGTTTTACATCTTAGGGCGGGACATCTTAGTCGCAAGCATATTTGATTTTATACGCATTCCTTTCCGGGGAGGGTGACATTAAAATCAACAAGAACACAAAATCACACGTTTTTCCCTTATCCGTTTCGAAATCGCCTATGAACTTACAAAAAAACCGAAACTGCCCTATACCTAAACAGCGCATCAAACCGGCGTATCACACATTGCAATATCAAAAACGATGAAGAAGGAGAATAAACATGGGCAAGTTTAGAAAGTTACCAATGTTCCCGATGACAGGCGGGGTTGATTAACAAAGCAATGAAAAACACTAAAAAGGGGAGGAAATGATATGGCAACAAAGAAAACAATAGAGAATCCTGAATTTTTATATCTACCTCTGGAGAACATTATTGTGGAAGAACAGATTCGCTCAGGTATTGATACTGAGAGTGAATCCTTCAAGGCCCTCATGGAGTCTATTAAAGACCGGGGTGTCTTAGAGCCTGTTCTTGTGACGCCGAAAGATGGCAAATACCTGCTCCTTTGCGGAGAACGCCGTTATCTTGCTGCGCTGAAGCTTGGGCTTCTCACAATACCGGCGCGCATACTTGATGCGATCACTCAAAAGGATGAAATACTTGCCTTTCAATTAACGGAGAACCTTCAGCGGGAAGACTTGAATCCCATGGATCAGGCCAAAGGAATACTCGCTTTTATACAGTCGAAACATCCTGATAAAGTGTATGATGTGGATGGGGTTATGAGTGACCTGACGAGTTACAACCGGAGGCCGGAAGACCTACCGGAAGAAATTGCTATCACCGTGATAGCAATTTCTGAAATCATAGGAAAGTCAATAATGACAATGTTTCGCACGATTTCACTTTTAAAACTTCCAGATGAGATTCAGGCTGCAATCCGGGCAGGAACACTCCCCGTTTCACAGGGATATCTCTTCGCCGCAAACCTCGATTGTCCTGACCGTGAGAAGATATTTCAGGACATCATGAATACGCCAGTGACCAACCCCGTCCTGAATAATTTGCTCACTGCATACAAGAAGGTCAAACCGGAGCCAGGCAAAACAAAGCCCATACCTATGACAAAACAGATTGCCAGCTTACGATCTTTTGAATCAGGCATTGAGGTGGACTTTGCAAAATACACAAGGCCTGACCTTGAGACGCTTCGTGATGAGCTGCGGACTTTTCTGGCCTTAGTTGAGCTGCGGATACCGATTGCCCCGGAACCGGTGCCGGAGAAGAAAAAGCCCCCTATGCTGTGAGTAAGAAGTATGTGTGTGGGGCAGTGGGGCGGGCAAACGATTATGAGAAAATCACATAGTTTAATTTTGTGTATATCGCTTATTGCTGTCTTTATCATCGGGTGTGCAGATCATTCAAGTGAGATCGATAAAATTGTTAAAGAGATATACACCGCAGACAGCGTGAAGGGAATAATCCCTACTCACGCCTTCAAATCTGACGGGTGTTCGGGTTTCCCCGATGGCAACTGGGTGAAATGTTGTGTTAGGCATGATCTGGCCTATTGGATGGGCGGCACCCGCGAGGGAAGAGCAAACGCTGATTTAGCCCTGAAAAGATGCGTCTCTGATAAAGACCATCCGGTGATAGCTGCCATCATGCACTCCGGTGTACGTGTTGGCGGCTCGTGGTGGTTGCCGACTCCCTTCCGGTGGGGTTTCGGCTGGGATTATCCCCAGTCCGGCCCTCCCGGAACGGTATACTAAGACATTGAAATTACCGAAAAATCAATAATGATGCTATATAAAGGGCTTGCACTTATAAAACTTTCTCCTGAGATTCAGGCAGCAATCTGGGCAGGAAATTTCCTCGTCTCACAGGGTTATCTCTTCGCAGCTAACCTCAAATGTCTTGAAATTAATTTCATTGACAATAACTGATTACAGGGATACCATTTCAAAAATTACATCTTAATGAGATACGTGGTAACGCACCGAAGGTTGTCATCTCGGATATACAAATAAGGGGGTAATATTATGGATATTGATCATGGTATAGAGTATGCGCTTGAAGGCCAATCCATTCTTTTCTGCGGTGCTGGTTTCTCCAAACAAGCTATAAATGTAAGGAACACTGAGATAAAAGATGGTCACAAATTGGCCCAGCATCTCGCCAATCTTGCCGGACTTCCCTCTGACACGAGTCTTTTAGATGCCGCGGACGAATTTATAGAAAAACATGGATATGATCAACTAATCAAGGAGTTGCAAGGCGAATTTACGTTGAAAGATATTAACATCAGTCATCTCGAGGTGGCCAAGACGCCCTGGAAGAGAATATACACTACTGGCCCTCTTGCAAAACTATAATTTAACTTGTTTCCCTCTTGAATGAGAGAGCTT
>CAYMTB010000085.1:0-12951 GCA_964393225.1 uncultured Syntrophorhabdaceae bacterium | reverse complement strand
CTATGCGCTCACTGTTCATAAGTTTCAGGGGAGCGAAGTCCCTTGCGTTGTCATGCCGATAACAACACAGCACTATGTCATGCTTTACCGTAATCTGATATATACTGCGATCACAAGGGCAAGTGAAAAA
Source organism: uncultured Syntrophorhabdaceae bacterium (assembly GCA_964393225.1). Lineage (GTDB taxonomy): Bacteria > Desulfobacterota > Syntrophorhabdia > Syntrophorhabdales > Syntrophorhabdaceae > MWEV01. Next base: position 12,821 of record CAYMTB010000085.1, on the reverse strand, counting down.
CTTGTGCTGGTAGGATCTGAAAAAGCCCTTGCAATTGCGATTAAAAACAACAGACAGGTTATGAGGTTCAGCGGGTTGGGCGGGTACCTGTAATATGAAAGATAGTGCATTGAAATGGTTGGAGCGAAAAAGATACATACTGATTGCTATACTTGCGTGTATAGCAATCAGTATTGGAGGTTTACTACAGCATCTGCGGGGGTGCATGCTCATACCTGAGCGGTAATCTCTTCGGTATTGGCCTGCAGCACATCGGTATTGCCTTTATGGCGCTCGTTATCCTGCTGAGCATTATAAAAGACCTTCTCTTTGTCATTGCCCTTTGTGCAGGGGTTGGCGTTTTAAGCACTTTACCATCAGAAGATGAAATGAACTGGAGAATGGAAGGACTTAACGAAGAAATTCAGAAAAGTAATACGAAGCTAATAGAAGTAAATATGGGCAGAGAAAGACAAAGATTATTTGATGAATATCAGAAGGCAAATGAATGTCCAGGCAAAAGGCATTACATTAGACTCCTTAAAGGCGAAACATTAACGCTAAAGCAAAGTATGATTTCCGATTGCTTTATTTGTACCGCCGGGCACCTTGACGGCAAGGTTGACTGTCAAAATTCCTTATGTGCCATTTACCCTTTTATGCCTTACAGACAGGACAAGCAGAAGGCGAGATGCGAAAGGCAGATTGAGGCAAGCTGGAAGTTATCTCTTTTACGTTCTGGAAGCAGCAAAAAAAACGTGTTACAGGAATCGTGATTGTGACAGTAAAGGTTTACTATTCATAGCAATATAAGGGCATAGGAAAGGTATGAAAACAACACTTGATCAGGAAGATATACAGGCAATAGCCGAAAAAAGGCAATGATAATTCATCCAAAAGTGCATTTAGATCATCTGCAGCGTATGGCCGACTTTCATCGGTGGGGTTACGCCATTTCTGAGGCGCTTCATGCTGGTGGTGGAGAGATATTCATCAGAGAGCATATGGAGCACAACGCCAGCAAAAGCACCCAACTTATCCATAATAACGCCTTCCTGGAGGCAGTGCTGAAGTTCATGACAAACCGTCGCTCTTGGGGCTCTTGGGGTGGTTATATAAGAGAAGTTTGGGAATTAATGGCTGAGATTGCTGGCCATGGCAAAAAACATGCTTCTTTCCCGAAAACGCCAAGGATGTTGCGGCAGGAACTGATGAGAATAAAAAATGCACTTGGAAAAAGGAACATCGCATATCAAATCAGCGAGAAGCACGATGAGAAGGGTTTTCGGATTTCCTTTAGAAAGAACGAAATTTTACTTGACCAGCAAGCATTTGCGGGCTGTAGCAAACCTGAACCTAACCAAATAGGCAGTTGTTTCCTTCAGCCTTGGAGGGAGATCGTAAACACCCTACATATTTTGGGAGGCGAGAACCTACATATACCCCATAGCTCACTGTTACTTCAAATGAAAATAACTCAAACTGAAGTAGGCGTAGAAACAAAATGATGACTAGTATCACCAGTAAAGATTTGACAATGGATACAACGTCAAACGACTTTAATCGTCTTGAAAAAAAGTTGGATCTTTTGATGACAACAGTCAAGAAACTCAAAGATGGTGTACCGCGATGGCTTTCATTGTCTGAAGCAAGTAAATATTGCCCGTTAAGCCGCCAGACTTTGCTTCGCCTTGTGGAAAAAGGGGATATATACGGCAGGTATACCGGCGGGAAGTGGTGTGTTGATAGAGAATCTATAGATGTTTATTTTCTTGCTCCAAGCATTGAGATTGCTCAGTTCAAGAGAAAGGTGTTGACTAAAACATGAATAAAGATGTAATTAAAGAAGGTATGCGACATGATTACCCTTGTCTTAAAAAGCATAGTAATGGAGCGTATTACATCCATTACGACCGTCACAATCGTAGTTCCCTTAAGACAAGAGAAAAAGGCATAGCGAAACAAAAATTTTCTTTAGCGAGAACCGAGTACTTTCAGCGGAACTTGAGGCTTTTAAGAGGAGAATGTAACGGTACGCTTAAGGAATTTAAAAATGAATACCTTGAGGACAGAGCGGCGCGAATGGCGGGAGGCACTGTGCATATTGAGGAAGTAGCTCTCACTCACCTTATTAATTACTTTGGCGAAAATGATAAAATGTCTTGTTTGACAGAGCGCAGGATTAAAGATTTTCACCTGAATCTTCTCGGTGAGCATATCGTTTTCGATAACAAAGGCGAGAAAAAGATAAAAAAAGGATGCAAGAAAAGGAGTGTTAATATATATATACGCCATCTAAAAGTTGCCTTTAAGCATGCTCTCAAATGGGGGTACATAGACAAGAACCCTTACGACGAGTTTGACCAATACCGTGAAGAAGATACTGAACCAAGGTTCTTCACCCTTGAAGAAGTGACGATGATAACCTCCCTTATACCAGAGAAGGATACCGACTTTCGGGATATGATCCTCACATACCTATATACCGGCTGCCGAGCCTCAGAGGTCTGTACTATGAAACGCGAAGACATCAAGCATAACCCTGTGGTGAATCGCCAGTACATTCAAATCAAGGATGTGAAGAATAAAAAGTGGAAATATATCTACGTGTCAAAAGACCTTGAAGCTATCTTTGAACGACTTCCCCCAAAAAAGGGTTTTCTCTTCCCCAGATGGCAAAATCCTCAAACTGTTTCCAAAAAGTTTCTACGTTTACTCCGAACTGCAGGTATTCACAATGCTCACTTACACCATACTCGTCACACAACCGGATCATGGTTGGCAATGAGTGGAGTATCAAAGAAAATGATCCAATCCACTCTTGGCCACACTCAGGCAAGTACTACCGATATTTATATGCACTTGTCCCCCGATTATGAGGTCGATGGTATGGATAAATTGAACTTTAAAAGCACCAACGCAACAAAAATGCAACAAATGGAAGATACTAAAATAGTAAAGTTAGCTAAAACAAATAGTTAGACAATACTGGCAATTTCCTCTTAATCAATTGGTCGAAGGTTCGACTCCTTCACGGCCCACCAAATAGAATCAACAAGCTTCAAATTTCACATGCTTCAAACAGCCCCTGCTCAATGACACAAACAGATAGAATCCATCGTAAGCATTAAGAGGCAACTATAGAGACAAGTCTATTCAGCTGTGTTTACGGCCCGTAAGGCATCTTTCCGGGCTTCATCTTCATCATGACCTTGCCGGTAATAACATCATAAAACCATAGCTCCAGAAGGCGCACATAAAGATAAGCATACTCAGCTCTGAACTCGCCAGGTTTATCAAGTGTACCCTTACGGTGTATTGTCGTGGATGCCGTATATGGTGGTACGAGATTACAGAGAACAAGCAGCTTCGTGCTTTCCCGGAGTTGAACCATCCCAGAGGACGGTACATTGTTTAAGCTGGCAAAAATAAACTCCTGTTTCAATGTATCGTTTAGATTTGCCCCCGGATTGCCCTTCCTGGACTTCTTTTCCATTGACGCCGCAATGCTTGGAGGGACGGCTCTTTCGATCGGGAACGCGGCTGGATACTCAAAGGCAATTGCGTATTCCCGAAAGCCAACATGTTCGATCTCGATCTTTTTCCCTCTGGCGTCGGTGTATATGAACCTGCCGTCCACCTGCGGTTCATACCAGACCATGAAGCCTCTCTTCGTCCTGTTCTCGGTTTCGTTAACAAGAATTGTCGTAAGCTCAACATATATTTTCAGGGCATGCTCGCGGGAATCGTAGAAGGTTTCCACCGGCCTCGCCTGAAACGCATAAGTGCTGTGAGGATTCAAGGAACCAAGCAGCGGGTGGTTCCTAGTCAGGGAATCTTTTTTTGAGTTATTAAATGCATCGTAAATGGCCCGCGGATCATGCCCGATGTATGCAGGCGGCAGGTTTCTTGAGGTTATGTCAAAAGGTGATTTGTCAAACTCGGTAGAAACAAAGCTCTCCTCAACAAAATATGGCCTTGCGGTACCTGACTGACCCCCTCCGCTTCCCCCTCTCTGCTGGGCGTAAAGCGCTCCACTGCAAATAACGATGCAAAACGCAACAAACAGCGCGAGGGCACGGTTTTTCATGACCAGCTAAATATAACATGTTTACCCATGTTCCAACATATTTTTCCAGATGCAGCAGAGCCAGTCTCAAAAAAACCGGACAGTGACATAAGCGGTAAAGCTGCTCTATACTAAAACAATAAAAAGGAGCGGCAAGCAGTATTTTTTGTCAATTGAATTTCATATACCGATATGATAATAAAGTGAATATTTTTCGTACGAAAAGTTGTATTAACTGTCAACCCGGCGGCACAGGCTGTCACACGCATCACTGAAAATACCGGTTGGCATCGTTTACACAACTCTTCGTAAAAAGAGGAACAAGCATTATAGATATTTCCATACAATGATTATTAAGGTGGATTTTATGGATAATAAAAAATTGTTGTTATGTATCTCATTGGCAGTTATTATTACCACAATCTTTTCTACTTCTCTTAATTCCTGGGCTCAAAGCCGGGGAGGTTCATACCAGGGGCAGCAGAGTTCACAGCAGACGCCTCAGCAAAGCAAACAGGATGAACAAGAGCAGCAACTGCAACGGCAGATAATTCTGCAAGGGAATTCCCAACGACAGCAAGTTCTCGATCAATTACTGCTGCAACGACAGCAATTGATTACTAAACAGGTGGCAGACCAGATCGTTATTAATCCAGCGCAGGCATACGCAATAACCAGAACCGCAGTCACTGCAAATCCTGGCATAAGTGACGCAATCACTGCAGCTTCTATCAAGGCAGTGCCTGAACGGACAGCTGCAATAACTCAGGCCGCAGTGGAAACGTGCGTTCCGGGACAGGCACATACAGTTGTGTACAGCGCTATTCTTGCCGGAGCCGACCCTGCTACGGTAGCTGAAGCAGCGAAAAGGGGCGGCGCAACAAGCAGGCAGATAAAAGAAGGTGAAACACGAGCGTTGCAGCAACTGCAACGGCAGCAAAAAACAAAACCTTAATTCACGGCAGAAACATTTAGCACCTCAACCCCACCTCTACCACAATCGGTAAATTAGAACTGGAGCGCTTTCCCTGAGCCCAGTGCTACGATGTTCGGGAGAGTAGTGCGGAAGTACGAGGAGATATGTGCTCCAGCTATCAAGCAATTTAGTTGGCAATTGATGGCAAATTGATATAGGATAAATTTATTTCTGCAACTCAAAGTAAAATTTTTCTTTGCCTCTCAGAACACCGATTATTGCCTTTTTGCGGCCACCTGATACAATTTCATCCCTGACCTTAAGCATCTCCTCATCCTTTGCCGGTTTCCCATCGAGTGATACAAGAATATCGCCCGCCATTAAGCCCGCCCCTTTTAGTGGACCCTCTTTGACATTGGTTATCTTCAAACCGCCATCAGTAGATGCCCAGTTTGCCCCAAACTTTTTATAGGCGGCAAATCTGACAGGTTTTACCGGTGGTGCTTGCACCTTTGGCTTTGCAGTTTGATCCTGCGGCTTTGCGGTTTGCACTGGCTCAGCTTTTATCCCAGAAGGCTTTTCCGGCTGTATCCGCTGAACTTTTCTCTGCGGTTCAGCCCTGACCTGGCTGGGTACCCGGGCGCTGTCTGGCGATATAGAATAGTCACCTTGATATGCTGAATAGAAGAAGAGTACGATGCTTGGAAGGGAAACTACAATTACGATAACAAAAAGCTTGATTACATAATTCCGGCCATATATATAAAATCTGTTTCCACAGTTCTTGCAGCTATAAGGTAAGGCGGATAGAAGGGCTGTGAATATTGTTTCGTTGAAACTGCGGGGAGATCTAGTTATGTTGCTATCTTTACATTTTGGACATTTAAATATGTTATAAAATAGATTCAATCGTTTAAAGCGGCTTGACCGGGTTAACGCCGATTTCTATTCAAAAACTACTTTTTATCCAGCACTTTGTTCCATTGGTCAAGCTGTTCTTTGTAGTTTTCTGCCAGTTTTGTATAATCCCCTTCAATGACGATCGTGACAATCCTGTCTCCAGTCACAATGCTGTTAACAACCTTCTGATCTTTTGAGTCAACCACCTCTCCAAAAACAGTATGTTTGTTGTTAAGGTGCGGTGTCGGGACATGCGTGATAAAGAATTGACTTCCGTTTGTGTTTGGCCCTGCATTTGCCATTGAAAGTATTCCGGGCTTATTATGTTTCAACTCAGGCGAGAATTCATCCTTGAACTTATATCCGGGGCCACCTGTGCCGGTGCCCAGCGGGCATCCGCCCTGAATCATAAAATTAGGAATAACCCTATGGAAAGTCAGGTTATTGTAAAAACCTCTTTTTGACAGATTTACAAAGTTCAATACAGTGAGCGGTGCTTTATCCGTAAAGAGTTTCAGGTTTATGTCACCCTTGTTTGTTTTTATTGTAGCCGTTAAAGCAGGATATGTTTCAGCAAATACCATGACAGTATTTAACAACAAAAACGATAAAATTGAAACAAATAAAATTACTTTCTTCATTATTTACTTCCCCCTCAACTTTTATTTTTTCATTTTAATGTTACTACCTTCCCGGATATCCAGGCCTCTCTATCGCCGTAAAAATAAAACTTGTACCACCTGCCGCCATCGAGATCATTAGTTTCATCAACGATTTTGACTGTTTCACCTTCAAAAATCATTCCAATCCTCGGAGATGCGATGTCTGGCGCTCCCCTTATGTTGGCTGCTTTTGTGCTAACCATAGCATATTTAACAGGCTTCGGCTGGATTTCGGGCATGTTTCCTTTTACCGCTTTGCTTTCAACCGGGTCCTGTTTCTGCTTTTCGCTGTCGACTACCACCATTTCTTTCCTTACTATTATCGGATTGTTGTCAGCCTTTTCCCTGTTGGTATAGAGATAACCGGCCAGGGAGCCTGCAATAATGGAAAATATAACTGCAAGTACGGCAAAAAAAGGTCTGATTTGGTTTGCCGAACTAATACTCTGTGATTTATCCTTTTTTTCCTGTGCGATGTACCCGATAATCTGTTTTATCGATTCACTCTCTTTGTTTTCATTCGAAAATGTGCTCAGAGGGGTTTCACTCTTCTTTTTTCTGTCTTCAATAACATATGGAAGGCTCTCGCCCTTCCCTGCCATTGCATTAATAGCCTTAGTCATTTCTTTAAAACTTATCTTGCGTGAATGGTCAGAAAAAGCAATAAGCAGCGAAAGGTCTGCAAGGGCAATAATCGTTCGCGGTGAACCCTTTGAATATCTTTGAATAATCTCAAGGGCATCATTAGTGAAAATTTCCTTTCCGTTGTCGATGCCGGCCTTTAATAGTCTGTATTTTATGAGTTCCTTTGTTTCCTCAAGCCTCAAAGGATAAAAATAGTACCGGACGGGTAATCTCTGCCAGAATTCCGGCATGCTCTTTATTTCATCCCAGAGAGGCTTCTGCCCGGACAGTATGAAGGTATGTAAATACTCATTGTTGTATGTAAGGTTAATGAGCATCCTCAATTCCTGCAGTACATCTTTGGCGCCGCATAGCATCTGGCCTTCATCAATGATTATAATATTCTTGCCGCCCTTTTGTTTTACTTCAGTAAGGGTGCTTTTAAGCAGTGACAGATTTTTTAATTTGTCCTCATAGGGTCGTGCACCGGAAATGCTTTCGGTAATACGGGCTATCAATTGATCAGGATTGATCGTAGGATGATCAATCAATGCATACCGGAATAAATCTCCATACTCCTCTCTCATCTCGTCAATAAGCTTCAGCAGTATGGTTGTCTTCCCGAGTCCCGCATCTTCCGATATAATAAGTACGCCGCCCTTGTTCGTATTTATGGCATATTTAAGCCTTTCGAGGCATTCAAAATACTGCCCGGCCATATACATCATCTGACTGTCGGGTGCTAAAAGAAAGGGATGTTGTTTTAAACCCCAGTATTCGATGTATTTTTCATTCATGGTTTGCACTGTTTGCAGAGCGTATAGCCTATTTTAATGGCATCCATACGGTTCCTGAAGATAATATTGTTTTTATCGGAAATCTTTTTCGCCAAAGGACAGGATGGCCGGTGAAGCGTATAGGTCCGTTTATTCCCGATATAGGAGGCTTCTGTATCCTTTTTTTTCTCCTGCCATAATCCTTTTTCTTCATCCATTGCCTTTTTCTGATTAGCCAGAAGAATGTCTTTGTGCTTGATGTTCGGAGGTTTTATATATGCCTTGGCGTAACCTTGTCTTACAAGTTCAGCGTTTACAAAAACATCCTTAACAAATACATACGCGAGAAGTCTCCCGTACTGGTCTTTTTTCTCAACATCGAATTCAAGTCTGACCTTCTTCATGAATACGAGCTTCTTATTATACCTGGTTGCCTCCCTTGCATAAAATTCAGCGCCACCTTCTTTTGTAAAAACCTCCGGCGCATCTATGCCCAGATATCGCACGGTCTCGCCGGTATCGAGCTGAACCGTATCCCCGTCAATGACTTTCTTGACTACGTAGTCCTTTGCGTAAACATTATGAGAAAGAAAAAACACAATGAAGGATACAAAAAGGAGAGTAAGTGCAGTAGTTACTTTTGCCACGAGAGAATTTTACACTATTTCCCTTGACAGATTCAAACACTATTAACCTAAATATTCCATCTAGAATGAGCATCGGTGTCGGACCATCCCTCTCAAACACGCTCATTGCGCTCCAGCGGCTTCAATTGCTCGCGTTCGGCTTCAGAACTTTTGCTAACGCAAAAGACCGAGCTTCCTCGCCTCACGACGGTTTGCTCCGGGATACCCCGACACTATACTCTAATAACTTATCTGGGGGTTAAAAAAAGTGGAGCGGGGTCACCGCTCCACTAATTACTTAATTACTCAATTACTTACTTAATTACTCAATTACCGCCTTACTTCTTCACCGGTTCAAAGGCAAAAAATACCCTTTCGGACATGATGGTGCCTAACTTGCCCTTATCAATGGGCAATGCAGGAACATCAAATATTGCAAGCTGAACTTCATCGCCCCTGTTCAGTGTACCTGCCGGACAATTGATGATTTTTGTCAGCAATCTTCTTGCAGGGTCAACGCCTAAATCGATAACAGCATGGATAAGCGGGGACTGGAATCCAAGGGGCACACCCTTTACTTCTTCCGTAAAGATAATGACTTTACCTGTTTTCGGTAAGTCTATGTATTCCAGGTTTTCAGAGTAGCATTCCGGACAGATTACCCGCGGCGGGTATGCAACAAAACCGCAATCCTTGCATTTTGTTGTCGTTAATCTTCCCTGCTTCAGGTTTTCATAAAAGGGCCATACCCTGTTAAATTCTTTTGCCTCTAAGGGCCACATATCCATTGTTGATGGATACAGATCTTCAAGTATCGGGATTCCCAAAACAGCCATATTTTCCTCCTTATTTTACTGGGTCTCTTCCATAGACCAAGATTGTATGTTCAGCATTGGCACCGCTCAGATTGTGTGTAAGACCTATGTCTGCGTCTTTCACCTGGTGGCGTGCCCTGCCCTGGAGCTGCTTCATAATTTCGGTGCCCTGTCTGATGCCTGTTGCACCGAATGGATGACCTACTGCCAGGAGTCCGCCGTCAGTATTAACCGGAACTTTGCCGCCAATTTCTATCTGCTTGGAACTACAGAAATCTCCGCCTTCACCTTTCTTGCAGAAACCGAGTTCTTCAACCTCAATGATTTCTGAAATAGTGAAGCAATCATGTGTCTGGGCAACCTTGATATCGCTGGCTGAGACTTTTGCCCTCTTGTATGCCTTTTCTGCTGCTATTCTTGTGTGTTTCCAGTCGGCAAGGTGTACACCGGGGAAGTTGGCTGAAACGCTGTTCAAACAAACCTGCGCGGTGCCTCTCAGGTAGACGAGAGGTCTATCAGAATACTGCCTTGCGATCTCATCAGTTGTGATGATACATGCTGCAGCGCCGTCTGTAATTGGACAGCAGTCATAAAGTGTCAGCGGGGGCACAACAATGGGTGCACTCATTGCTTCTTCAAGCGTAAGAGTTTTCTGCATCTGCGCAAACGGGTTGGTGGCTGCATAGTTGTAGTTTGCCACCGATACCGCTGCAAGGTCTTCTTTCTTGGAACCATAATGCATCATGTGTTCCTGCGCGGTTAATGAAAAGAATGGGGGCGGAAGTCCCATGCCATGAACGCCATCCCAGTCGTGGTCAACGGATGCAAGTTCGCTGTAAAAAATTTCCCATTTCTGAGGTGTGTAAAGTTTCTCGCCGCCTGCCACCATTACGATGTCAGCAGCACCTGACATTACCAGTCCCATCGCAAGAATAATTCCTGTGGAACCGCCTGCGCACAGGGTATCGCACCTTGTACAGATTGAAGTCGGTTTCAGGCCGCATCTCTCTGCTACAACCGGTGCGGTATTTACCTGGAACGAACATCTTCCGGCATATGACGTAGCAACAATGAGACCGTCTATGTCTTTTGGTTTTAATGTGGGGATATCATCAAGGCAAGCCTTGGCTGCTTCCTGAAAAAGGTCCACCAAGTGAGCCTCTCTCACACCCCATTTGCACTGGCCACCGGCCAATATTACTGCATTTCGAGCCATACAATCCTCCTTAACGTTAAATTCAGCTATCAGCTTTTCCGTATTAGCTGATCTTTCATACTAAAGCTGAGCGCTGAGTACTAAACACTATTTTTTTCCTACTTACCCTTATAGTTTGGCTTTCTTTTCTCCACAAAGGCATTGATTCCTTCCCTGCCATCCTCAGATGTAAAAGCAATGGAAAAGCAATCCATCTCAAGTGTCAACCCTGAGGCAAGGTCCATATTGAGTCCATTGTCTACACATCTCTTTATGAGAGCAAGGGCTGCCTTTGGCTTTGATGCCAGTTTCTTTGCCATCTTCATTGCTTCTTCCATCAGCTTGTCTCTCGGCACTACCTTGTTAACAAGACCGATTCTGTATGCCTCTGCGGCAGTTACGTTATCGCCGGTAAAGAGCATCTCTTTTGCCTTTGCAACTCCTACTAATCGTGGAAGCCTCTGTGTTGCACCGGAACCCGGCATGATACCGAGGTTAATCTCGGGGACACCAAATATCGCATCTTCAGATGCAATCCTTATATCGCAGCAAATGGCAACCTCACAGCCGCCGCCCAGTGCAAGCCCGAAAACTGCCGCCACTGTCGGCTTTTCAATGCCTGTAAGCTTGTCAAAGGTTCTCCTCGGTGCAGTCCAAAGAAAATCAAGTGTCTCCACAGCGGATTTGCCCATAACATCTTTCACATCAAGGCCTGCTGCAAATGCCTTATCTCCATTTCCTGTTATGAGAATACAGCCTATCGACTCGTCTTTTTCCAGCTCGCAGATCGCTTCATATAATTCATGATATGATTTAACACTCAAAGGGTTTACGGGGGGCCTGTTCAGTTTGATTATCCCTACCGGGTTTTCCCGCTCAACAATTATTGTTTCATAGCCCATGGACTCCTCCTCGCATATTCCTTATTTCGAATAATCGTACCAGCCTCTGCCTGATTTTCTTCCCAATGAGCCGGCTTTTACCAGATTCTTAAGTCCAAGCGGCGGATCCCATTTCAGTTCTTTCGGCAGATTGTCATAGAAGTACTGCTGCACGTGAAGGTTTATGTCGAGACCGGTGAGATCCATCAATTCAAATGGTCCCATAGGATAGTTAAGACCAAGTTTTGCTGCTTTGTCGATATCTTCTTTTGAGGCAATGCCCTGCTCAAAGAGTTTGATTGCTTCAATAAAGTGGGGAACCATTAGCCTGTTTACAAGGAAACCGGGGATGTCAACCCTTACTTCAACAGGTTCTTTGCCGAATTTTCTCGTAAGATCAATTGTCGTCGCCACTGTCTCATCGCTTGTCCTCATGCCGCGGATAACTTCAACGAGCTTCATGAGTGGAACTGGATTAAAAAAATGCATTCCGACAACCTTATCCGGTCTCTTTGTGGCTGTTGCCATTTCAGTCAAAGACATGGATGATGTGTTCGAGGAGAGTATTACATCAGGTTTTGTAATTTCATCGAGCTCTGCAAATACCTTCTTCTTGATAGCCATAACTTCAACCACAACCTCAACAATAAAATCAGCGTCCTTCATGGCGCCCATATCGGTGGTGCCTTTAATTCTTCCCATGATGGCGTTTTTCTGGTCGGCTGCCATTTTTCCTTTTTCAACTGTTTTTGCAAGGAACTTGTCGATGTTTTTTATCCCGCCTTCCACAAACCTGTCTTCAATATCCCTCATAATGACATTATAGCCTGCCATAGCAGCTACCTGGGCGATTCCGTTTCCCATTACACCGGCACCCAAAACTCCAACTGTTTTTATATCCATATTGACCTCCCTTGAAATATTTTGATAATTAAAATTTTCACATGTGGATTTATTTAACTATTATTAATACAATATGTCAACAATTTTGAATTAATGTGTCAGCAATTCTCGTTGAATCTGCAACTACTTGAGATTGCTTCCCCTTCGGTTTACCCAGGGCGCGGTATCCAGTGTAAATCACCGAGCCTTATTACTCTTTAATTTTATCGATATTGCTGAATGCCGGAGAGTCTTTCTGCCAGATGGGCAACCCTCATCCTCAAATTAATCAGGTACGCCTGTTCAGGCTGTTTGGTTCCCGGATTTGTATCGTATTCCTCGGACTTAATCAGCGAAACTACGCGGTCAATGGACCCGTTCTCAGATTTTAACAGACCCTCGGCATTATTCCTGAAATCTTCCGCAGCCTTAATTGAACTCTCAAAATGTTTTTTTACGTCTTCGCCGGTAAAAACAAAGTGGTGACCCTGACAAA
>CAYMTB010000084.1:9231-12997 GCA_964393225.1 uncultured Syntrophorhabdaceae bacterium | reverse complement strand
GAACAGACCCTCAGGTCACACATGATGGCCATATCCATCCCGGCGCCCATGGCCGCTCCATTGATCGCTGCTATGACAGGCTTGTCGAGGTCTTCAAGCGTCAGGACTATCCGGTGAACACCATCCCAGAGAAACCTCTTCATATCCCATGATTTCAGCTTTCCTTCAGCCATATCACGGATATCCCCGCCGGAGCAGAATGTATCGCCTTTCCCGGTCACAACGATTACCCTTATTCTGTCGTCTTTTTTTGCTTCTTCAAGATACTCACGCCACAGCCTGATCATCTCCGGGCTAAATGCATTCTTCGCTTCGGGCCGATTAAGGGTAATCAAAGCAATATGATCTGTTACTTCATACAATACATGCTCTTCGTTCATATTAATCCCTCTTAAGCAGCCATCCTGTATTCCCATTCTGGAACATAAGCAGGCGGATGTGATCCCGCCCCTCCTGCAAACCCGCGGAGGTATATCACCGCAGCGGCTGTAGTGGCATCGATAATCCTTTGTTCAGTAGGGGGATTTACAGTACCCAGGGACTTGAAGAATTCCACAAGTACCTCCGCGTCGACAAAACCCGTGTCGTACTTGGCGGCAGGATCAGCATTCTTGAAGGTCAGATATCCATCGCCGCCGTTGGCCATGAAGGCATTGGTAGCCACCCGGTAAGTCCCGGCAGGATTGATATCAGAGTAAGATCCGTCTGCATTTTTTATCTGGAGGACAGTTATCCGGCTCCCCTTGGGAACGGTTATGTTTCTGTTGACGGTATATCTCATGCCTGATACAAAGGGCATCCAGTCGCGCTCAGCAGGAATGTTATTAACAAGCTGAAAGTCAACACCGTCTTCAAGGGCATTCTTCACATCGCTGCCCTTTAATTCGATGATATAGTATGTACCTCCATATGGCAGGCAGGTGTAGACATCGCCGTAGGTAATAGTGCCCTGTTTGAAGTCGCCTTTCACTGCCCCGCGGGATATAATGGCTATATCGCCGCCCTTTTCGAGTGTTTTCATCTTCCAGAGCATGCTGTCCGCTATGAGGGGTCCCGGTCCTGCATTAAGGTCTGTTAAGGGCGGAAAGGCCCTCTTGATATCGGCCGATGCGTCTGCCACCTTCTGTGTCTTGAAATCTATTACCTGCGCGGTATAAGGCGCCAGCTTTGCCTTCGCTTCGGTATTTTCACCATATACCCGGGCCGCGGGAGAACTGCTGACAACCTGAACGATTCTGTTATAGGTGTCACTTCCTGGGGGCACTTCTACCCTGTTCTGTTTGAAGCTATCACCGACAACGAGGATCGGCTGGCCGGTAAAACCCGTGATTTCCCCGGACCTGTTAAAGCTGACCTTGAGTGTCCCCAAGACTCCGCCGTACCGCCAGGCCTGGGTAACAAGAACATCTTTTCCCTCGGGGCTTTTGAGCACCACAGGGTATGTACCCTGAACATCATCGGGCGGATTTACGGGAAGTTTCAGGCTGCTGACGGCCGAGGCATCGGCAAGGAGGGAATGGGAATGGCCGCCGATAATCACATCGATTCCCGGTACTGACTGGGCCAGTTTTTTGTCCTCTTCAAAGCCGATATGGGAAAGCACTACGACCTTATTGATGCCCGCTGATGTAAGCCCGGTAACCATCTTCGCGACACTGTCCGTTACATCATTAAACACGATATTCGGACCTGGGCTTGATGTACCGGCGGTTATCGCCGTGGTCACTCCTATTATCGCCACAGGCTCATTACTGTAATATTTTATGAGGTAGGGATGCGGCTTATTGACAACAGCCGGCTCACGAGAAAAATCCACGTTTGCCGAAAGGATAGGAAATGTTGCCGTTTTTATGAACCTGTCGATGAGTGCGGGCCCCTTGTCGAACTCGTGGTTTCCAAAGGTCATGGCTTCCACGCCGAAAAAGTTCAGGAAGTCAAAATCGGAATCACCCTGGAATTTGGTAAAGTAGAGGGTTCCCGTCACCGCATCGCCCGCGTGGAGCGTGAGTGTATTCTGCTCCCTGCTTCTAACATCATCGAGGGCGCTCTTCAGTCTCGTATAACCGCCCAGCGTGATGGACGTGGAAGAAGCATCAATGACAAATGATGAACTGAAAGGTTCCGCGAAGGAATGGGTGTCGTTCATTGCGAGTATGGTCAATCCAAGCGGTTGCGGGTCGCTGCCGGTTACCCAGTCTGTCTCCTCTTTCGCCCTTATCCAGTAAGCCTTGCCCTGGTTGAAGGCAGTGATTTCGGGAAAAGGGGTCAATATGGAGGGGAGTAAGGGCGACACAGATGACGGGCGTTTGATACTCCACCGGCTGTTTGTCCAGTTCCAGAGAATGGACCACTTGCCGGCAATACCGGATAGGGCAGTATCCGATGCTTTCCCGTCAGCGCCGTTATACCCGATGAGGTTCCACCCGCTTGAAAGGTGAACGGTTGGTAAGAATGAAGGAAACCATGATATGAGGCTTATCGCACCCGGATTATACATGGATACCCAATAGCCCTTACCGAACTCAACGGAGCAGAGGGCAGAGGGCAGAGGGCAGAGGGTTGACGGGGTCCACTTCAACCAGGCCTTGTTTACGTTATCATAACCCCAGACTATACGCACCTCCGGCGACACATCCTTGAGGACACTCGCAATGGGTGCAGGGTTTGACGGGAGCATGGGAAAGGCGATGAAATTCCAGCCCTGAGAGAGGGCAAGGGACTGTTCTGTTGCCCCGCAAGAAGCAGTGCTGAGAATGGCCAGGATAAAAAACCCTGCAAAAATTGATAAAATAGCTTCTTTAGTTGTTTTCCACATAATGTGCTCCTCGCCGGGGATAAAAGCCTCAAGACCTGGGAGTTATAATATTAATACCTTACAACGGTCCTTTTGTAAAGGTTGCCCGAGCGCGCGGCATGCGCTTCAATCCGCCCCCGGCACCAGAGAATGCTTTGCCGCTGCCGCCTATGGTGCCGCGATGCGCGATTCTATCTTATCTATTAGTGGAGCTCCCTTCGGGGGGTCCCTGAGGTTTGAAACACCGATGAGATAGCGCCCTGACTGGCGGAGTATAAGACCTTTGTATAAAGGGTCCAGTGTGATAAGGGTTGCTCCGCTCTTTTTGTTATTAATCTGTGGCTGTACACCTGCATCCTTCAGGTAAGCTGTATAGCGCATAAACATATCGCCCGCATCTTTTTCAGATTCTCCTAAAATAACAAAAATCCTCACAGACTCGCCATCTAATATTGCCCTTGCTGTAAGGCCTTTTTTAAAGAATGCATACCCGAGGACACTCTGGGAGATATATGTTTCAGTGCGGGGAGTAATACCTGGGATGTTCAGAAATTCCAATTCCGCAGGGCGGGAAGACCCGCCCGGGATGTTTTTCGCAATCGCCTTTGCACAGTCAATGAACACATTCTGCTCAGGATTAGTAGAGCCTGAAGCAGAAAGTTGAATAAAATACCTATCCTGGTAGAACATCAACTGTGAATCGTTTACAAAGCTTCCGCTACCTATTCTTGACTCCGGTGCATCCGGATTGCGATAGCGGGAATATATGCCGAAGGCATCGAGCGGCGAACCCATTTTATAAATATCCGCAGCAAGGGCCTTGTCCGGATTGCCTTTGCTTATGTAGAGCGCTGCACCGAGGCTTTCAAAACCATAGGGTAAGTAAAGTTCAGCCTCGCCGTTAATATGCTTGTAAAGGTTGTCCGGGTTGAATGTTTTTATTTTGCCTTCCAGCGTCCACCCTTCTGAAAA
>CAYMTB010000084.1:0-9131 GCA_964393225.1 uncultured Syntrophorhabdaceae bacterium | reverse complement strand
GGTTGTCCGGGTTGAATGTTTTTATTTTGCCTTCCAGCGTCCACCCTTCTGAAAAACCAGGAGCAGGCATCACCTTTTCCATCGGAATGTCCGCGGGTGCAGCATAGGCATTGACGGCAAAGATTGAAAGCAAAAAAACGAAAACCAGCATTGAAACACGTTTGCGCATTATCACCTCAAATCATCCTTTATGTAACATGGATAAAGGCGGATAAGAGAGGATGTATCATTCCAGTTCCCATCCGTATTCATCCGATTTTATCCATGTTAAAATAAGGTTTTTCATTCATGTAAATAGTTGTTTTATCATCATGCAAAGAGTACCCGCGCCTTCCGCATCTTATCGGCAATATTCAAACCATTGGCACAATGAGCTACGCATTCAGTACAGTTAGAACATGCTAAAGCGGATTCGTTCTGCCGCAGTTCATCGTAGGTGGATCGGGCAAGCTCATAATTCTCATACCCTTCCGCATACATTATTGAACGGTTAATGGTACTGATGGCAACATTCTGCGGACATGTGGGCTCACACTGCGCACAGAGATGGCAATAATAGGGGGTAATGGCTTCGGCATAACGCTCAAGGATCAACCCATCCCTCCTGGTCAGTTTCATTCCCATAACCGCTGCGGCTTCCTGAAGCATACTCATATCCTTCATGCCCGGAATAGCACAGGCCACATTGGTATCCTGGAGCACCCACTTAAGCGCTGCCTGGTGGGGGCTGATCGGCCCCAGCGCATCTGTTTTATATCCGCCCACCTGGGTCTTCATTGCAACGATGCCAATGCCTGCCTTTGCAGCCCTGGCAATTGCCTCTTTTACTGCCGGCTCACTCTTGTAGTTATATGCAACCAGCGCCATATCGAAAAACTTGCCCGGGTCATCTGTAATGGCCTTTAAAACATCGGCCTGATTCGTGTGCGTGGTGACACCAAAAAAACGAACCTTGCCCTGTTTGCGAAGCTCCAGCAACGCTTCGCGTGTTTCGGGAATCATAGCCCTTTCCCCGCTCGTAAGGCTGTGCAGTTGAATTACATCAATATGGTCTGTCTGAAGTTTGGAGAGACTTGTTTCAACGTCTTTGAAGATATCCTTCTTTGACTGGGAAGTCGGCGGCGTTTTGGTTGCTACATAGACCTTGTCCCGGCGGCCTTTAAGAGCTTTTCCGACAATTTCCTCGTTCCTGCCGTTCATGTATCTTCGCGCAGTATCAACATAATTCACACCGAGATCAAAGGCAGCCTCCATCGGCTCATAGTCCGGTGTAAGCATGGCGCCGAAACTTACAACCGTCACTTTCAGACCCGTCCTGCCGAGTGTCCTGTAGACCGGGGTTATGCCTGCCTTCGAAGCAGGCGAAGCGGCTTCAGCTATCCTGCCCAAACTGCTCAAGCCCGCCGCCGCAGCCATTCCTATGGCTCCAAATTTCAAAAAATCCCTGCGATTCATTGAATTATGGTCTTCTGTTTTGCTCATGGGAACCTCTCATCTTCGAACGTTAACTACTTTTCTATTATATCACATATAAACGATATTTGCATAAAGTCATCTGCTGATTATAAACGTAAAGCTTATGCGAAACCATAATCAATTATTGACAATAATATGTAAAATGAAGCACATTATTTTCATGCAACTACATGAGAAACTAAAAAGATGAAAAAAGGATTGTACACTGTTGGTCAGTTATTATTTCTGGTTATTTTTTTCACTTCCTCACTTTTTGGCCAGGCTATGACAATTACAAAGGAATATGTTTACACCGGGCACGATTTCGATACAGCAGAAACACGCAAAGTCATAGGGTTTGAGCAGGCAAAAAGGCTTATTTTTGATGAATTGGGAACAAGTTTAATCAATGACAATAGATTCAAAAGGTTCCAATTGCCAAAAAACAGGCTCATGGCTTACGCGGCAGGCATTGTAATACCGGAGATCAGCAATGAAAAATGGGATAGCAGGAACTATTCTTTCAAGATTCGAATTGAAACAGATTCTGATGAAATATTAAATTTCACAGGTCTGCATTTTAAAGACAGGGAAAAAACAGAAGAACTTGAAGAAACTAAAAATAATGCTGAAGAAGCCTTAAAGAGGATTATAAAACTACAGAAAGAAACCTCTTCGGATAAAAAAAACAGAGAAAAACAGGTTCAGTATCTTGCTGCTGTTGACCAATTAAACATGGAACAATTGATCGAAAAAGGATATGCATTGATGAACAGGTCTCAATATAAAGCTTCAATAGAGGCATTTGATAAAGCCATTGCATTTAAGCCGAAACCCCGCAGCATAAAACAGGAAGTAAACAGCGGAAACGTTTCAACACCTTCAGCCCATCTGAGATCACAGCCATCACGCACCTCATCACCAGCCGGATATGTTACAAAGGGGACTTTACTGTTAATATTAGATGAATCGAAAGATAAAAGCGGGGGACTCTGGTACAGAATAAAGCTTCCTGCTTCCAAAAAAGAGGCATGGATAGCGAGCGGTGCAGTTACCCGGGCAAAACAGGATATTCGGATCGGCGATAACAATATTCATTCCACTACACGGGCTTATATGGGAAGAGGAAATGCCAACGCGAAATCCGGTAAGTCAGATGCGGCAATAGAAGATTACAGCAAAGCTATTGGATTAAATTCTCGTTCTGCTGCCGCTTATAATTATCGCGGCCTGTTATATATGGATCTTGGTAACTATAAAAAGGCAATAGAGGATTTCAGCGCTGCAATCCAATTAAAACCGGATAACACTGCAGGGTATATCAATAGAGGTCTTGCCTATTCGGAACTGGATGATTTTCAGAAAGCAAAAAAAGATCTCGATCATGCCATTCACATGGAACCCAGGAATGAATTTTCCTATTTAAGCCGTGGGCGGCTATATGCAAAATCAGGTGATTTTAAGGAAGCTATTAAAGATTATGATATGGTGATTGCGCTAAATCCCAGGATCAGCATTGCCTATGCCGGTAGAGGCGTTAACTACGCGGCATTGAAGAATTATGAGAAAGCATTAAAAGATTTATACACTGCAATTGAACTTAATCCTAAAAATACTGATGCCCTGTACAGCCTGGGCACCGTTTATCTGAATATGGGAGAAACCGAAAAATCAGTAGAGAATTATAAATCTGCTGCCAGACTGGGCGACAAAGATGCTCAGGGATACTTGAAGGAAAAAGGTATCCTGTGGGATGAAAAATAAATAATTATTATCACTGCAGGTCTTCTTTTCTTTTCCATTTCCGGTGAGAGGTAACGGCAAACCGGTGGGCTTCGTCGCGCATTTTGACTATCTCTTTGAAGACCGGTGATACCCTTGTGAGTACAAGCGGGTTCTTCCTGTTTGGTATATATATCAGATCATCCATCCCTCTTCTCCTCTCCCCCTTGGCAATGCCAATGACATCCCTGTCGATATTCTGTGCTCTAAGCGCCTTTACTGCTGCAGAAAGCTGCCCCTTTCCGCCATCAACAATTAAGAGGTCAGGCAGCGGCCCTATTTTTTCATCCGCCAGCCTTCTCTGAAGCACCTCGGCCATAGCAGCAACATCATCCATGGATGGCGCTGACCGTATATGAAAAACCCTGTAGCCCTTCTTATATGTTTTAAATGCTTTAAAAACCACCATCACCCCCGTGGGATTTGAACCATGCAGATGCGAAATGTCATAGATTTCAATCCGCTCAGGTGCTTTCCTCAGGTGCAATGACCTTTTAAAGGCATCTCCGAGATCAAGCATCTCAGGCTCAAGAAGGTTTTCTATGGCAAGAGGTATTACCTCTTTTGCCAGCCTGCTCCCGGGGCCGTAAATACTGACAGCGCCTTTTTTCCTCTCCTTCAGATACTTCTCCAGGAAGGTTTTGTCTTCGATATTCTCTGAAAGGATAATTTCCTCCGGGATTGGCCTCGTATTGTAATACTGGAAAAGAAATGATGATATAGCTTCTTCGTAGGCAGCCTTCATGAGGGATTCCTTAAAAAGTTTTTTCGAGACGAGTACGCCTTTTCTGAAGGTAAGCAAAACGATCTTGACCCCATGATCCCCTTCAAGGAATGCCCATACATCCCTGTTTCTCCCGAGGTGTTCATGGACGCGCTGCTTTTCCACCATCCCATTGACGGCCAGATACCTCTCCTTCAACTGCTTCGCCTCTTCAAAATTCCATTTCATCGAGGCCTTTTCAATCTGATTCAGGAGTTCTTTCTGCAGCTTCTCATCCTTTCCCGAAAGCAGGTCAATGAGTTCATTGACAATACTTCTGTAGACCTCTTCATCGGCATGACCTGCACATGGGCCTAAGCATTTTCCCAGTTCAAAAAGCATGCAGGCTCGCTTTCTCTTCCTGAAAACGGTATCTTTGCAGCGTCTTATCGCATATACCGTCTGAACAAGCTTCATTACATCCTTCACGTCCCGTGCATGAGGATAGGGACCGAAATAGAGCGCTCCGTCGTCTTTAATGTCTCTCGTTATATAGAGGGCAGGGAATTTGTCTTTCACGGTAAGCTTTAATGAAACATAGGTCTTGTCATCTTTAAGATTGATATTGTACTTGGGTGAGTTTTCTTTTATTAGGTTGTTCTCTAAGAGGAATGCCTCCTTCTCGCTCCCCGTCAGCATAATCTCGATGTTTTCGATATTGCTTACCAGGCGGGATGTCTTGGGGTCTTTCCCGCTCTCGCGGAAATAGCTCTTCACCCTGTCCCTGATGTTTTTCGCCTTTCCGATGTATATGATATTCCGTTCTTTATCACGAAAGGTATATACGCCTGGCGATTCGGGGAGGGAATTTATAATCGTTTCATCCATAATAGCTCATAGCTCAACAGTTTTTGCGGTGGTGCTTTAGGCAGATTATCGTGAACAGTTTCTGATATCATCTTCCTTCTATTGTTTTACAAAAATCAATTTGTCGGTATCAAATCCCAGGGTTTTTGCCTTTTTTATCAAGTCAACTCTTGTTGGTTCTTCCATTTCTGGTTTTCTCGCTAATATCCATAAATAGTTTTTGCCGGGGCCGCATATCATCGAATAGGAATAACTTTGATCAAGTTCTATGATATTGTAGCCACCGTAAAAGGGGCCGAAAAATGAAACTTTTAATCTGCCGATATGCGGGTCAGCTACGAAGTATGCTTTTCCGACGGCCTCTTTCCATGTGTTAGATTCCGGGTTGAACCCCCTGTTTACCACCTTGATGCCGCCGTCATCTCTCAGGCTGTATTCAGCTGTTACTTTTTCAAGTCCTCTTTCGAATGAGTGGTCTAATCTTGCTATCTCATACCACTTTCCCAAATAGCGGTTTACATCGAACGCCTTTACGGGTTCAACATTATCCGGAATACTTACGCACCCTGAAAGTAAAATCAAAGAACATAGAATCATTTTTCTTAGCATATGAGTAAAAACCTCCTTCCGATAGCTCTCTATATGAGCATTTTTTTGTTTTTCATCGCATGGACAACAAGGAACGTGTTCCGCTCTCTCTCAATATCACCCCAGGTGCCATCTTCGTTTTGCGTCTGAACGAGTAACGAAAACGCCTTCTCAAGCTGCCTGTCTGCCAGAGGAAGGTTGAGGTGGGCCAGTGCGTTTACCATCAGATAAAAGGGGACTTCGTCCGCCCATATTCCCGAGTTGTCCTGAATCTTCGACAGGCTTTCAACCATATGCATTGTTGCACTACTCTGCGCATATAAAGGATGGACAGCAAATGCCCTGAGAACATTGCCTGTATCTCCATGATCGCTCCCGTTTGAATCCTGTAGAATGTACCGCGACAGCTTTTGATAACGGGTCATGATCTCAGGGGTATCGGAACGGCCAAAGATAGTACACATAAAAAGCATCATTGCTGTATAAAGAACATGCGGATCACCCGGCACAAATGGGAGTCCATTTAGGTTGTCCCCGGTGAGAGCCGGACCTCCACACACATCAATGTGTTCTGTCTGTTTGAGAAGCCAGTCAAGCGCTTTCCCTATATCTTTTGTCGGATGTCTTGCGGTCAGGTGGAGACCAAACAGCCGGCTTACTGTTTGGATAAAAGAACCGCCCCATGATCCGTCATTGAGTTGGCATTCCAGCAATGAGGCAACACAGCGGTCAAAAGCATCCTGCCAGGCTTCATCTTGTTCCTGACCGAGCCATTTCTGCCTGGCATAGAGCCCGACAGGAGTGGTGCTTGTTGCAAAGTCCTTATATGGATCGTATTGGAGAGATATCACAGTGTTATCTCCATCTTCTCCAGTTTCAGCAACCTGTCGCGCAACTGCTGCGCCTTCTCGAAATCCCACCGCTTTGCCGCCTCATTAATAGCTTTCTTTAATTTTTTTACCATCCTGGATAACTTTTTCGGCTCTATGCCGTTTTCCTCAAATTCATCAATGGGCACCTGCAGATAATCTTTTTCATATATGGAGGAAAGCACATCTGTTATGGATTTTTTGATACCTTCGGGGGTAATGCCGTGTTTTACATTATACTCCATCTGGGTCTTTCTTCGTCTGTCTGTCTCTGAGATAGCCCTTCTCATGGATTCCGTAATTTTATCCCCGAACATGATCACCCTGCCGTTCAGATTTCTTGCCGCGCGCCCGCATGTCTGGATAAGGGATGTCTCGGAACGCAGGAACCCCTCCTTATCGGCGTCGAGAATTGCAACAAGCGATACCTCAGGCAGATCAAGGCCTTCCCTTAGCAGATTGACTCCCACAAGTACATCAAATTTCCCCATCCGCAGATCCCTTACTATGGCAACCCTCTCAAGCGTGTCAATATCGGAATGGAGATATTTTGTCTTAATCCCTGCATCGAGAAGGAAATCCGTCAGGTCTTCGGCAAACCGCTTGGTAAGCGTCGTAACCAATACCCGTTCTTTTAACGCTGTAACCTTTCTGATCTCATCAAGTAAGGCATTTACCTGATTTTTTGCCTCCTTCAATTCGATAGCAGGATCCATAAGGCCTGTCGGTCTGATAATCTGTTCTACAATATTGCCTCCCGCCTTTTCCAGTTCGTATTTAGCAGGGGTGGCAGAAACATACATAACCTGCCCTATTCTCTCGTTGAACTCTTCAAATGTCAAGGGCCTGTTATCGAGGGCAGACGGGAGCCTGAAACCGAACTCCACAAGCGTCGACTTCCGTGACCTATCTCCACGGTACATCCCGTTGAGCTGCGGCACCGTAACATGGCTCTCATCGATCATCACAAGGGCATCCTTCGGAAGATAATCAATCAGCGTAGGCGGCGGTTCTCCGGGTTTCCTTCCTGTAAGATGCCTCGAATAGTTTTCTATGCCTGAGCAGTAGCCTATTTCCTTTATCATCTCAAGGTCATATTTCGTCCTCATCTCAACCCTCTGGGCTTCGAGGAGCTTATTCTGCCCTTTCAGCAACGTCAGATATTCCGTCAACTCCTCTTCAATTGTTTTGATTGCGCGTTCAAGCGTTTCCTGCGGGGTCACATAATGGCTCGATGGGAATATAGTGCATTTCTTGAGTCTTTCCGAGGTCTGGCCGGTTAAAGGGTCAATCGTATAAATACGCGTCACTACATCATCGTCGAGAACAATCCTGAATGCACGCTCTTCCTCATAGGCCGGGAAAACATCAATATTTGCGCCCCTGACCCTGAACCTGCCCCGGTAAAAATCCATGTCGTTTCTCTCGTATTGACACTGGATAAGCTTGTCGAAGACTGTTTTCCGCTCTATCTTCTGCCCTTCTTCAAGGTATATAAGCATACCGTAGTATGCCTCAGGCGAACCCAGACCATATATGCATGATACGCTTGCCACAATTATTACGTCATCCCTTTCAAAGAGGGCATTTGTGGCAAGAAGCCGCAGCTTGTCTATCTGCTCATTTATTGAAGAATCTTTTTCGATATAGGTATCGGTGGTGGGGACATACGCTTCGGGCTGATAATAATCATAGTAACTTACGAAAAAGTGAACTTCATTCTCGGGAAATAGTGTCTTAAATTCCGCATAAAGCTGGGCTGCAAGCGTCTTATTGTGTGAAATGACAAGCGCAGGTCTCTGCAGCCGTTCAATTACATTAGCCATAGTAAACGTCTTACCCGAACCGGTCACACCAAGCAGAACCTGGTGGAGTTCACCTTTTTTTATATTTTTTGTGAGCCTCTTAATCGCTTCGGGCTGATCGCCCTCCGGTTTATAATCGCTGACCAGTTTGAACCGCGGCATAATAGTATATTGTAATGCATGGCGGGTTAAATAACAAATGAGATCCACTCATTTTTGGCAATTTGCAGCAGCTTGTGGTAATTATTATGAAGGAAAGCCCTATTGAGGAGAAGCTATGGAAAAGATAAGGATCGGAATAAGCAGATGTTTGCTGGGCGATAAGGTCCGTTATGACGGGGGGCATAAACATGACCTATATATCACAGACACGCTCGGTCAATACTTTGAGTGGGTTCCGGTGTGCCCTGAAGTAGAATACGGTTTACCCATCCCAAGGGAGGCCATGAGGCTCGTGGGGAACCCTGATTCACCCCGACTTTTAACTGTACATACAGGCATTAACCATACAGAGGGAATGCAGAAATGGGCAGAGGCAAAACTTGACAGGCTCGAAAAGGAAGGGTTGTGCGGTTTTATCTTTAAGAGCAAATCCCCCAGTTCGGGCATGCAGGGTGTAAAGGTCTATACTGAAAGCAGAATGCCAAGCCTGAAAGGCACGGGTATTTTCGCGAAGGCCTTTATGGAAAGATTCCCCCTCCTTCCCGCAGAGGATGATGGGAGGCTTAACGACCCGGGACTCAGGGAAAATTTCATCGAGAGGATTTTCGTTTTGAAGAGATGGCAGGAATTTATAAAAAAAGGCGGCCTCCCAAAAAACCTCGTGAACTTCCACGCTGACCACAAGCTGTTGATGCTTGCCCACAGCCCGAAACATGTCACTATCCTCGGGCGTTACGTTGCAGGCTCAAAAGATTATGCAGGAAAATTAAACCCAAATATGTCGTCAGGAAGGTGTCGTGGTATCCC
Organism: uncultured Syntrophorhabdaceae bacterium; assembly: GCA_964393225.1. Lineage (GTDB taxonomy): Bacteria > Desulfobacterota > Syntrophorhabdia > Syntrophorhabdales > Syntrophorhabdaceae > MWEV01. The sequence continues at coordinate 93 of CAYMTB010000084.1, read as the reverse complement.
GGGGCAAACCGTCGAGAGGCGAGGAAGCTTGGTCTTTTGCGTAAGCAAAAGTTCCGAAGCCGAACGCGAGCGATTGAAGCCGCTGGAGCGGAA